>JANWHV010000060.1 GCA_025450255.1 Chloroflexota bacterium
GTCGCGAGCACCATGTTACCGGGATACAGGACGTCCAACCCCGCGAGGAAGCGCCGATATCACGCTCCCGGCCCCTTGAGCAAAGACCGCCTGGTATATTCCGTGGGCCGGCCGCCGTTTTAGAGCACCAGTCAGCGTTTATGCTACCTCATGCCCGCGCCTCGATGCGCCAATCGCCGATCGAAGCGCTTGGTTTGGCGCGCGACCTGAGCGGGCGCCGTCGCGCGGAATAAAGACACCAGAGAAGAAAGTTTGACAAGGTTGCCAGAGGGAGCCTATATTTGCTTCTATCATTCTCTGGCTGCGTTTCACGTTGGTTGGCAAAAAAGACTGACAAGTCTATTGTCGCCGCCGGCTATCACTGGCCGGCAATACCGGAAATGAGCGAGTTATGAGCGCGTCAATGTCGGCGGCGGAGGGCTCCATAACCCCTCGCGCTGGACAGGCGAACCCACTGTTGCAGATTGCCACGAACTATTACGTGCGACGGTTCGCCAAAGCGATCGTCACGATCTGGCTCGTCCTTACCTTGACCTTCTTTGTCGTCCATTTGATGCCCGGCAATCCAGTCGACGCGTTTATCAATTCACAGGTAGCCCAATTCGGGGTCCCGTACGCTGATGCCAAGAATATGGCGGCGGCACTCTTCTCAATCGACCTGAACCGGCCCTTGCCGTTGCAATACCTCGATTATCTTGGCGGGTTGTTGCACGGCGATCTCGGCAAGTCGATAGTGAGTACCGGCACGCCCGTCAGCTCGGAGATGCTGGAATATCTCCCCTGGACCCTCTTCTGCGTCGGCTTCGGCCTGCTGATCAGCTTCAGTCTCGGCTGTTTGCTGGGCCTGCTCATGGCCTATCGTCGCGAAGGCGCGCTGGACCATGTGCTTTCGGCGATCGGTTCACTGCTCTTTTCAATTCCCAGTTTCCTGCTCGCGGCGCTGATTATTGCCTTCCTGGGTGTCGAGTGGAACATAATCCCCTTCACCCAGATGCGCGGATCGCTGTCGCCCGGCGTCCATGCGGGCTGGAGTTTCGGCTTCTTCGGCGATGTGTTCTACCACGGCGCGCTGCCGATCGCCGTCTACGTGCTGTCAACCATCGGCAGCTGGATGCTGACCATGAAGAGCAGCACGATCAGCACGCTGGAAGAGGATTACGTCACCGTCGCCCGTGCGCGCGGACTGCCAAACCGGCGCATCATGTCGGCATACGTGGGCCGCAACGCCATCCTGCCCGTGTTTACGCAATTGTCGATCTCCGTCGGCTTCATCATAGGCAGTTCCGCGGCGATCGAGTTTGTCTTGCAATACCAGGGGATCGGCGCTCTTTTACTCAACGCCATCCCGACACGCGACTATACGGTGATGCAGGCGATCTTCATGATTATCACTATTACCGTGATTATCTCCAATCTGCTGGCCGATCTGCTTTATAGCAAGCTCGATCCACGCATCAGTGCCGGCAGCGCGAGCGGCGAGGAATGAGCGCAGCCATCAGCGCCGCGACCGTCGCGCCTCCGGCGCGTCGCAATCCACTCATCGGGCTGCTCACGTTTTTGCGCTTGATGGCACGCAATAAGGCCGGATTTATCGGGTTCGTCATTGTGCTCGTCATTGCCATCGGCTCATTCATTACGCCGTCCGTCATCCCCTTTGATACCACCGGGTCGGTGGACATGATCTACGTCACCCCTTCATGGGCGCATCCCTTCGGTACGGATTACGCGGGTCGGGATGTCATGGTGCAGGTGCTCCGCGGCGGCAGCGAGGTGGTGACTGTCGGATTCCTGGCGGCATTGCTCTCCACGCTGATCGCCGTGACCTTCGGCGCCCTGGGCGCGTTTCTCGGCGGCAAGGTGGACTGGGTAATCACAGCCCTCACCGACATCATCTTGACCATCCCGACCCTACCGCTGTTCATCATGGTCGCCGGCCTCTTTACGCTCAATTCCGCCTGGGAGCTCTCGTTCATCTTGGCTGCCGTGTCGTGGCCCCTTCTGCTGCGAGCAGTGCGCTCGCAAGTGCTGTCACTCAAGGAGCGCGACTACGTTGAGGCGGCGCGCGCGTTGGACTTGGGGACACGACATATCATTTTTCGCGAGATCCTGCCCAACATGATGAGCTATATCGTGATCAATTTCGTCCTGGCGGCCACCAGCGCCATCTATCTATCCATCACCCTGGAGTTCCTGGGACTGGTGCCGCTCTCCGAGACGAACTGGGGCGTGATGCTCAACTTGGCCTACCAGCGCGGCGCGCTGTATCTGCCCAGCGCACTCCCCTATATCCTGGGGCCGACCGCGGCGATCGTGCTGCTGCAATTCAGCCTGGTGCTCACCTTGCGGTCGCTGGACGAGGTCTTCAATCCGCGTTTGCGCGGAGGATGATCGGGAAACTTACAACCGAGGAGTCAGGATGTCTGCACGGGCCGTTTCAGGAGCACTCGCCGAACAGGTCGCGGCGCCCACGGACACGATACTGTCCGTGCGTGACCTGTGGGTTGAATATCGTGCCACGCGAGGCATGGTACAGGCTGTACGCGGCATAAGCTTTGACCTGCGCAGGGGAGAGAGCCTGGCCCTGATTGGCGAGAGCGGGTCGGGCAAGACGACCCTCGCCGTGGCGCTGATCCGCTTGCTTACCAGAACGGCGCGCGTGCCGCGGGGCAGCATTAGCTATCATCGTGCAGGCCGAGAGATCGATGTGCTGACCCTCGGCGCCGAACAATTGCGCCGGTTTCGCTGGAAAGAATGTGCGATGGTCTTTCAGTCGGCCCTGAACTCGCTGAATCCGGTGCTTAAAGTCTGGGATCAGATGTATGATACCGTGCGCTACCACGACTCGATGAGTAAGGAAGCCGCGCGGGAGCGATCTCTGGAATTGCTGCAGCTCGTCCAGCTCGACGCCGCGCGTGTGCTGAACTCCTATCCGCACGAGCTATCCGGCGGCATGTGCCAGCGCGTGCTGATAGCCATGAGTCTGCTCCTCAATCCACAGGTACTGATCCTTGACGAGCCGACGACGGCGCTGGATATCTTGACACAGCGATCGATCATCAATCTGCTCCGCGATCTTAAAAGTACCCTGGGATTCTCGACGATCTTTATCTCGCACGACCTCTCCCTGGCCGCTGAATTGGCCGATCGCGTGGCCACTATGTACGCCGGCCAGGTAGTGGAGTTGGGCGACGTGCGTGACATCTTCTACCGGCCGCGACATCCCTATACCCTGGGCCTGCTCCAGGCCGTACCGTCGCTGACCGCCAGTGACTCGGAGATGACCTCGATTCCCGGCTCGCCGCCGGACCTCATCGATCTGCCAAGCGGCTGTAAGTTCCATCCCCGCTGCAGCTTCGCCACGGAGCGGTGCCGAATGGAGGAGCCGGCGCTTTTGACAGTCGGTGAGCGGCACGGCGCTGCATGCTTTCACTGGGAAGAGGTCGCTCGCGCCCACGTGAGCGCGGAGTCACAACAGGCATGATAAAAGCCGCGCCATTACTAGAATTCGACCATGTAAGCCGGACCTTCACGACCAAGCGAGGCGCGGTGAAGGCGGTCGACAATGTCTCGTTCACCGTGACACCCGGCAAGGTGTTGTGCCTGGTCGGAGAGAGCGGTTGCGGCAAGACCACCACGGGCAAAATGGCCGCCGGCCTGGTACACCCAATGGGTGGCCGGATCCTGTTCGAAGGACGAGACATTGGAACCATGTCGAAGAGTGATCTGAAGGGCTATCACCGCGCGGTGCAGATCGTCCACCAGGACCCCTATGCCTCGCTCAACCCAATTCGCACAGTCTATCAAACGCTGAGCGTGCCTCTACTGCACCATGGGCTTGTGCGGGGACGCACCGCGACGGTGGTGCGGATCATGGAACTCTTAACGACGGTCGAGCTGACGCCGCCGGCCGATTTTCTGGGCAAGTATCCGCACCAGCTTTCCGGCGGCCAGCGCCAGCGCGTCTCGGTTGCGCGCGCGCTCACCCTCAACCCACGGCTGATCGTGGCCGACGAGGCGGTCTCCATGGTGGATGTATCGATCCGGGTCAGTTTGCTGAACATGCTGCTGCGGCTGCGTGACACTCTGGGCGTCGCGTTCATCTTTATCACCCACGATCTGGCCGTGGCAAAACACTTTGCTGGGCAGACTGGCCGCATCGCCGTGATGTATCTGGGCCGGATCGTGGAGATTGAGCCGGCGGCGGCGCTCATACGTGACCCGCTGCACCCGTACACCCAGGCGCTGTTGGCCGCCGTTCCCGAAGCTGACCCCGATCTGACCCGCAATAAGCCGAGAGTCACATTACGCAGCCTGGAAATCCCAAGTTTACTGCACCTACCCAGTGGCTGCACCTTTCATCCCCGTTGTCCGCTCTTCGAGGAAGGCCTGTGCGACGTGCAGCGTCCGGAAACCGTGGAGGTCGGTGAACGGCGCGCGGTTTTATGCCACGTAGTGGCCCGCCAGTTCGCCGCCGCGTCCGCGGGATCAGTTACTGGTGTTGAGCGCGTGCCCGGCATGGCAGGCGGCGTGGATTCCTGGCGAGGCGGATCGGCGGTGGAACGATGAGCCCGCAGATGGGCCACGCGGCGTTTCGCGTGGCATTTTTCGTGACGTTTTCCTCCGTGGTCTTGCTTATCTTCTCACGGCCCGGCTCTGACGGATTTGCCGTTACTCTCATGACACTCGCCAGCGGGTTGATCTTTATCAGCCTCATCGTGATCATCCTGCGTTACTTCTCACGGTGACTGCGCCGCCGGTGTGTCACCTCTCGAATAGTGCCGGGTGTTGTTTAGAAAGGAGGTGGTGATAGCGTCCCAGGGCCGTCTTCCGTCATCCCGGGTATACGGCATGATTCGTTACCTGTACAGCACTGTACGGAATCGCCAATGATAAAGTAATGGAGGACACCATGGCGTCCGACCAGGAGCGCTCCCTCGACAGCTTGATCAAATCTCATCGCCTAACCCGCCGGGAGGCGCTCGGCGTGCTGGCCGCCGGGGCCACCGCCGCCGCTCTTGGCATTGGCCCGAGCAGTGGCCTGATCGTGGAAGACGCGGAGGCCGCGACCAGCGAGTTCCATGGCGCCTGGCCTTATTTGGTGCCGCCGCAAGGCCACTACAACACCTACATCACCGATGGCACCGCTATAGGTATTTGCGGTATCTACCAGGATCTGATGGAAGCACCCCTGGCGATGTACCGCTGGCACGATCAGAAGTATACGTGGCTGATGGGCACCGGTGACGAGGTCGTCAACGGTACAGACTACGTGGTGCACCTACGCCAGGGCGCGCGCTGGAGCGATGGCAGTTCGTTCAACGCTCAGGACATCATCAATACCTGGACGATCTGGCAGATGCTCGGCAACACGCTCTTCGACTACGTCGATAAGATCCATGCGCCCAACGACCACACCGTGGTCTTCCACATGAAGGTGCCCTCGACATCGGTACAGCGTTATGTCCTGCACGAGGCTACCGCCAACGGCACTATCTCGTCGCCCAGGGCCTCCTCGGTCTACGGCAGTTGGGCCAAGCGCTTCCGGGACCTGCTGGCCGGCGGTAAGACCCTCGACTCACCGGAAGTCAAGACGTTGCGGGCACAGTTTGTGCAGTTCCGTCCGACCTCGCAGATCGTCAGCGGGCCGTACCAGATCGATCCGACCAGCATCACCCAGGGCCAGTTGACGCTCAATCGCAACCCCAATTCCTGGGCCAAAGACACGGTGAAATTCGACAAGATCGTGCTGTATAACGGCGAGACGGCCGTGATTACCCCCGTGGTGCTGGCCGGCTTGGTCGACTATGCGACCCACGGCTTCCCGCCGGCGACGGATCGCGCATTCCGTCAGAAGGGCTTCACAGTCATCTCAACCCCGACCTACTACGGGTTCGGCATCCTGCCCAACTATAAGAAGGTCCCCGCCTTCCAGGATGCGACGGTCCGCCAGGCCATCATGTACATGATCAATCGCGCGCAGATGGGACCGATTGTCGAAGGACGGGGCGGTATCCCCAACAAGTACGTCACCGGCATGAGTGATAAACTGGTTCCTCTCTGGCTCGACAGCGCGACGGTCGCCAAGCTGAACACCTATCCCTACGACCCGCAGAAGGGTGTCAGCATGCTGCAGAGCGCCGGCTGGAAGAAGGGCTCCGACGGGATCTGGAAGACGCCGGACGGCCAGACGGCCACCTGGGAGGTGCTGGCCGAGGGAGAGTACGTCGACATTCTATCGTTGGCCACCAACTTTGCCGATCAGTTGGCACCCTATGGCTTCAAGCTCAAAGCGCGTACGGTCGCCTTCACCCAGGCGAATGACGTGCGCTACGCCGGCAACTTCCAATTGACCTCCTACGAGTGGGCATCAGCCGATCCACATCCGCACTTTGCATGGCTCGCCGATATCCTGAACTGGATCCCGCCAACCAGCTCCGGCCCCGGCTCAGGCTTCAACGTGGTCCAGAAGACCGCGAACTATGGCACGGTCAATCTGCGCACGATCATTGATCAGTCCGCGCTTGGTCTCGACGTAAACAAGCAGAAGGCCCTGAGCGCCAAGATGGCGCTGATCTACAATGAGTTGATCCCATACTTCCCCTTCGTGGAGCGCTACGGCCTCAACCCCACGCAACCGCCGGGAGTGCATCGTGTGGCCGGCTGGCCACCGCCCAACGATCCGATTTATCTGAACAGCCCATACAGCGACTCATTCGTGGTCGAGATGCTGTATAGAGGGGTACTCCATCCGGGCTGATCGCTACCATACGGTAGCTGTGGCGGGATAAACCCAATCGTCAGCGGACGATTGGCTGGACTTTGCCTAAACGGGGCGGCTTGGCCGCCCCGTTTGGCGGTCCATGGAAGGCGCGGCAGAAGGAGGGGGCATGGTCACGACGCTTGATGGGCGTGTCGCGCTGGTGACCGGCGCGACCAAGGGGATCGGCCTCGGTATCGCGCTTGAGCTAGCTCAACAGGGCGCGCGTGTCGCCATCAGTTATCGCGTGGACGGCGCGGCAGTCCGCGAGACGCTGGACATGCTCTCCGGGCTTGGTCCCCGGCAACACATTGCGGTGGCCGGCGACGTGCGCCATGCCGGCCAGGCGCGGTCGATGGCCGCGGAGATAGTCGATCGTCTCGGACCGGTGGATATTCTGGTCAATAACGCGGGGATCGGCCTCTTCAAGGCATCCGTCGAGCTATCCGAAGACGAGTGGGACTCGATGATCGACACTAACCTCAAAGGCCCGTTCCTCTGCACGCAAGCCGTCGCGCCTGGCATGATCTCGCGCCGGTGGGGGCGAATCATCAACATTACCTCGACGGGGAGCGTTCGGGTGGTGCGTGGCATGGGCGCCTATTGTGCGAGTAAAGCCGGCCTGGCCATGTTGACGCAGGCTCTCGCGGCGGAATTGGGGCAGCACGGCATTACGGTCAACGGCGTGGGGCCGAGCACCGTGCCTACCGACATCAACAGAGCGGCGCTGGCCGAGCCCGGCATGCTGGAGGCCGAACAACAGGCCAACCCCAGCGGCAGGATCGGTACCGTAGAAGACATCGCCGCTGCCGTGGCGTTCCTGGCTTCCGACGCGGCGAGTTGGATCAACGGTCAGAACCTGATTGTCGACGGTGGTCTGACCGTGCTGTCCGCGCAACCGGCGTATAGCGTGGACCAGCCAAGCGCGCCGTCATGACGTGAGAACTGCTCACTGCCCTGGGTACGGATGGGATGGCGTTTACCGTCGTGACGTAGCGTAGAGATGAGACCACCACCGTTTTCAGCGGCAGGCGCCGTAATCGGCAGCGGTCCGGCCATGTGCATTTCGAGGACCGCGTACCGGAGGGAGAGGAGAGTCGGCCATGTCCAGACTCCGTGTCGGCGTAATCGGTTGTGGACTCATTGCGCAGGTAATGCACCTACCTTACCTGCGGGAGCTCGACGATCGCTTCGAGATCGCCGCCCTCTGCGATGTGTCACCGGCGACGCTGGATGCTGTTGCGCGACGTTTCGCCGTGACACGATGCCATGCGCGGTGGCAGGACTTGATCGCCGACGAATTGGATGTCATCCTGGTGCTCTCCTCCGGCTCGCACGCGGCGCCCGCAATCGCCGCCGCGCGGGCGGGTTGCCACGTCTTTGTCGAGAAGCCAATGTGCTACACCGTGCGAGAGGCCGATGCCATGATTGCCGCAGCCGCGCAGGCAGGCGTGGTGCTGATGGTCGGCAATGTCTTGCGCTTCGACCCGGCTTACGCGCGCGTCCAACCTTTGGTGTCCGCGCTGCCGAGCCTGCGCCTGGCGCAGATTACCACGCTTGAAGCGCCCCTGCTGCCGTATGTGGCCCATCTCGGCCTGCAGCGCTTTGCCGATGTGCCGGAAGCGGCGCGGGCTGCCATGAAGTCCGAGCTCGCGATATTGGAGCGGGAGGCTCTGGGCGCCGATACGCCGGAAGCCATCCGCCGGCTCTACGCGGACGTGTTGCTGGACACCCTGGTGCACGAGGTCAACGCCATCCGCGGACTGCTGGGGGAGCCGGAGAGCGTGGCGAGCGCCGAAGCATGGATGGGCACGGAAGGCCTCACCACGGTGCTGCGCTTCCCTGGAGATGTTCGGTGCGTGCTGACCTGGGTGAATCTGCCGGTCCTGCGCCACTACAGCATGGAGTTCGCGTTTTACGGGGCTGCCGATCGCCTCGTCCTGCGCTATCCTTCACCGTTTCTCGCGCACGAGCCGACTGCCCTGACGATCGAGGGAGTGCAGGATGGCCTGCCGTTCGTCACATCCGTCACCGTATCATATGAGGAAGCGTTCAAGCGCGAGCTGCTGCACTTCGACGATTGTATTGTGAATGGCAAAATCCCGATCACCTCGGGTGAGGAAGGGCGTCAGGACCTGATCGTGCTCCAGGCCATCGCCCACGCCGCGGCGCAGCGCGGGCCGCGAGAGATTCCTGACCGTCTGGCAGCCGCGCCCGCGGCAAGCGAGGAACGTGTGTGATGGCGCGCGTGCGGGACCGGTCGCTACGAGCGGCCATCGTGGGACCAGGGTACATCGGGGCGATCCATGCCGAGGCCCTACGGCGAGTCGGCGCGGCCGTGGCGCTGATTGTGGGCCGGTCAGGCAGCGACCTGGCAGGCCGTGCCGCGGCACTGGGGGTTGACCGCTATTCGGACGGTCTGGCGGATGCGCTGACCGCTCCGGATATCGACGTGGTGCACATCTGCACCCCGAACGCGCTGCACTATCCGATGGCACGCGCCGTGCTGGAACACGGCAAGCACCTGGTCTGCGAAAAGCCGCTGACTACCGACACGGCACAGGCCGCGGAGTTGGCACGGCTGGCCGAAGCCGCCGGCGTCGTGGCTGGGGTCGCATATTGCTATCGCTCCTATTCGCTCGTCGTCGAGGCCAGGCACCTGATCGGCACGGGTGCGCTGGGGCGCGTGCATCAGATACGCGGTACCTACCTTGCCGACGAATTGCTGCACGATGCCTATCTGCACTATCGCTTCGATCCGTCGCTGGCCGGCCCCGCGCTCAGCATGCTGGACGTGGGCGTGCATTGGTGCGATCTGGCGGAGTATGTGACCGGGCAACGGATTATCGAGGTATTCGCGGATATGCAGACCGTCATCCCGACACGCTTTTGGCGGCACGGCGCGTTAGGGTCGGGGCCACGGCCAGTGGGGGCTAAATCGGACGACGAGATCTATCCGATGGCCATCGGCGGTGAAGACAGCCTGAGCCTGCTGGCGCACTTCGACGGTGGTGCGCAGGGTAATGCCGTGGTCTCGCAAGTCAGCGCGGGCTTCAAGAATTGGCTCACATTCTCTATCGACGGGGCCAGGGCAGGGCTGGAGTGGAACCAGGAACAGCCGAACACGCTAACAATCCGGCGCCCAAGCGGATGGGAGGTACTGCCGCGAGATCCGTTGCTTTTGGCGCCGGAGGCGGCACTGTCGCGCACGCCAGGCGGCCATCCGGAAGGATATCTCGATGCCTTCCGCAACATGATAGGGCTGATCTACGAGGCAATCGTGCAGGAGCAGCGGCATCCCGCTCGCTATCCGACCCTGGCCGATGGCTGGCACGGAGTGGCGGTGGCCGCGGCCGCGCTACACAGCGCCCAGGAACGGCGCTGGGTAGCGGTCGAGCGTGACCTTCCTTCGCCGTTTTCAGCGCCGTAGCACGGCATCCATCCGTGGGGCAAGCCCTACTGCACGAGGACTTCCATCCAGAGTGACAGTGTAGCGCCGGGGCTGACGGAAAGCCGGGCCGTGGGATCATTCAGGCTATTGGGAGGCGCTACCCAGGGCTCTATGCAGACAAAGGGCTGGTCCGGCGCCGTGTACACCACGAGGCAGTGATGCTCATCTGACGTGGTAATGAGCAGCCCACCCGAGGGCCAGCGCACGCGCAACGGTTCGCGTGGTAAGACCAGTACGTCGTCAATCATACTGTCCGGGCCGGCAGGCGGACGGAAGCCTGCCACGCCATCGATCTGGAGACGGCTCTTCTCATCCAGGGGAACGACGAAGTAGGGATGGAATCCCGGAGCTACTGGCAGTGCCACGGTATCGGTATTGGTGATATGCACGGCGGATCGCAGGGCGCGCGGGCCAACGGTTATCTCCTGGGCTAGACGCCAGGAAAAGGGGTACGCGCGCCGTGTTGCCTGATCGCTTTCGACGGCGATGACCAGACGGCTCGGCTCACGCTGCTCGATAGACCAGGGCCTCTGATAGACAATGCCATGGGACTTGAGTGTAGTGCCGGCATCGACGAAGCGGTGATCCCTCAGCGTACCCGCCTGTGGGAAGAGCAGGGGGCTGCCGGCATGTATCCACGTACCCGGCGGATCGACCCAGTCACGACACTCCGGCGGTGGTTCCACCGGCGCGAACAGGATTGCCTGTCCGCCAACCGCAAACGAGGCCAGGCGCCCACCGATCAGATCGACCGCGGCGGTCGTATCTCCCGCCGCGATGTGCACCAGAGTATCGCCCATGGCCTACCTCCAACAGTGCGGGGACGGCAGTGTGCCGCCGCGACGGACCCTATAGCGCTATGCCTGTCAAGCGGCACGCCGCCGGCACTCGATCATCAACGAGATACGGTGAGTCGTATCGCCGAACCGGAATGCACGATCTTTTCACCTTGCTACAGCTCGATCACGGCGCCGCTCCGTGCCGAGCGATGGATTGCATCGACAATACGGACGGCAGCCAATCCATCCTCCAATGTTGCCAGGGGCTCTGTACCGTTGGCCACGCTGGCGATGAACGAGTCCAGCATCCAGGTCGGCATGCCGGTAGGCCGGCCGTGCACGTCGAGGTTGGCGACAATCGGATGCTGATAGCCGGATTTGGTCGCCTGGTGGAGGCCCTGATCCTGCCAGTCTATATACAGGGCGCCGTCACTGCCGATGATCTCATACTTAACGTCTACGATCATCGGCATGGTCTCGGGCAGAATCCATGACGCCTCGAAGACAGCGGAAAGACCACCGGCGAAGGTGACGATCGCCTGCAGCGTGTCGTAGGTGTCGAGCCCTTTACTCAACAACACCGCCTTCTGCCCCTGGGCATAGACGCGCACTGGTTCCTGGCCGCTCAACCAGCGGGCCAGATCCACCGTGTGGCTGAGGAGGAACCAGCCCGGGCTGGAAGTCGCACCCCAGCGGAGCATGCTCAGCGGCACGTCGATACGGTCGTTGATGCGTGAATTAAGACTGAGCACCGTGCCGACATCGCCGCGTACAATGGCCTCTTTGGCAGCCAGGTAGGGCGGATTCCAGCGGTTCTCAAAGGCCACCTGGCACGGCACGCCGGCGCGCCGCACCGCCAGGGCCATGGCCTCGGCATCCGCCAGCGTCGTTGCCAAGGGCTTCTCCACCAGGATGGCCAGCCCGCGATCGGCGGCAGCCTCCACGGCGTCGCGATGCAAGGGATCGGGCGTGGCAATAATCACGGCTTGCAGCCCAGGCTGGGCGCAAAGGTCCCGTGGCGTGGCGAATGCCGGCACACCGAAATCCGCCGCCCCCTTGCGCAGTCGCGCCGGATCGATCTCGCACACGCCGGCGAGCTTTGCGCCCGTGTTATAGCCCAGGGCACGGGCAAACATGGTGCCGCGTAAGCCGAGACCGATCACGCCTACTGGAAGAACACTCATGTGGCTGGCTCCTCAACGCTACAGGCGTCCCGCGTGGGCCTGGGTCGATGCAAGTCGCTCAGACCCCTTCATTGTACTATTCGGCCCTCGCGGCATGTGAAGGGGTGGCCAGCGCCGCGGGACCAGCCTCCGCTGCCAGGTGCTCACGGCCGGCCCCAAGACTCATTGGCCGATCGGGGCGATCCGCGGCGTGCTTGGCTCCGGCGCTCCCCACGTGGGGCCGTCGCACTGTTCCACGCGTCGCTGCGCGAGATCGCCACCACGGGTAACGGTGGCAAAGCTCGCCAGCCACGTACCAAGGAGCGCCACGACGCCGCCCGCCAACTGCGGCGCGCTCAGTCGGTCTCCCAGCAACAGCGCGGCAAACACAACGCCGAGGATCGGCTGCAAATAGCCATAGACGGTCGCCCTGGTCACTCCTACGTTGGCGATACCGAAGTTCCAGAGCATCAATGTTACGACCGACGCGCCAACAGCGGTGAAGGCGAGCGCCTCCCACGCGTGCGGATGCACAGCCGACCAGTGAATGGACGGTACGGCGCTCACGGCGAACGGTGCCAGGCAGCACAGGCCAAAGAAAGACGACCAGGTGGTTACGCGCAGCGCGGAGTAGCGTTGCAACACGCCCTTGGCGAGGAGCGAAGACAGGCCTACGGTCAGCGCGCTGGCAAATACCTCCGCTTCGCCAACCCAGTTTCCGGCGCCGCCCGATCCCCCCGCGCGGACGACGATGGCAATGCCGGCGGTGGCGAGCAGGACGCCGATCCAAAGTTGTCGTCTGGCGCGCTCACCCAACACGATCACAGCCAATAGGATGGTAAACGCTGAGGCGCACGCGAACATGATGGCGCCGACGGAGGCGGTACTGCGGCGCATACCGTCAAGAAACAGGATCTGATTCAAGCCGATGGACATCCCGCCCATCAATGCGAGCCGCCCGATGTCCCGTCGAGAGACCCTAATGCCCCGCTCGACCAGGGTGAGCAATATGAAGAGCAGCGCCGTCGCGATACAAAAGCGCATGAAGCCGAGCGCCATCGGCGGCAGGTCACGCAACGCCACTTTGACGGTGCTATAGTTAAGACCCCAGAGTACTGCCGCAATCAACAGCCCGGCATCGGGCCAGCCGAACCTTCCCGGCGAATTCATCGGCGCAACGCCGTTCGCACCGATCTTGCGCGCAGTAATTCGTCGAGCACATGCTTCCCCTATCGTGCGATACCGCAGGCTAGACATCCTCCAGCAGTATATCCAGTCGCTATCCGTGCCGTCCGGTAGTGCGCCTGGCACGGCAGCCGGCGTGAAGCGACGAGTTGCCCGCCACCACGCGGATGAACGCGTGCGCCTGCACGTGATACGAGGCCGACCTACTTGCTCATCTGGTAGGATCGACCCGTTCCTTTGTTCGCCTTTAAGCGGTTCGACTCCGCTGGAGCCGCTCTCGTCACCGGCCCCGATCACTGCTATTGGCGTCTGCCATAGGGAGGATGAGATGGAATACCGCCAACTGGGACACTCGGGTCTGCGCGTTTCGGTACTCTCACTGGGCACCATGACCGTTGGGGGAGTGGGCGCGTACGGTAAGGCCGGCGCTATCGACGTTGCCGGGGCCCGCCGTCACCTCGACCTGGCCCTCGACGCGGGCATCAATCTCGTCGATACGGCCGATCACTATTCCTACGGGACGGCCGAGGAGATCGTCGGCAAGGCAATTGCCGGACGCCGCGATCGCTTGCTGCTGGCGACAAAGGCCCGCATGGCCATGGGCGACGGCCCCAATAACGCGGGTCTCTCGCGCTACCACCTGATCCGCGCCTGCGAGGCGAGCCTTCGGCGCCTTGGCACCGACTACATCGATCTCTATCAGGTACACGAGTGGGACGGCCAGACCCCACTGGAGGAAACTCTCGATGCTCTCGACACCCTGGTGCGCAGTGGTAAGGTGCGTTATGCCGGTTGCTCGAACTATGCGGGCTGGCAACTGCTCAAGGCGCTTGGCATATCCGACCGGCGAGGTTGCCAGCGCTTCGTGAGCCAACAGATCCACTATACGTTGCACATCCGCGACGCCGAGTACGAACTGATCCCCGCCGGCATCGACCAGGGGCTCGGGGTACTGGTCTGGAGCCCGCTGGCCGGCGGCCTGCTCTCGGGCAAGTATCGCCGCGGGCAAGACGCGCCACAAGGGACACGGCAGCTTGCGGGTTGGAACGAGCCGCCCATACACAACGAGAGCCAACTCTACGACATTGTCGAGGCACTGGTCGACATAGCCGCCGCGCGCGAGGTCACGCCGGCCCAGGTTGCCCTGGCCTGGCTGCTGCGTCGTCCGGCAGTCGTCTCCCTGGTGATCGGCGCGCGTACCGAGGCGCAACTCGTGGAGAACTTGGGGGCAGCCGGACTGCGCCTGAATGATCAGGAGCAGGCCCGCCTGGAGAGTGTCAGCGCGCCGCCGCTGCTCTACCCCTATTGGCACCAACTGGCCACCGCCTCCGATCGCCTGGGGGCGGCCGATCTGTCGTTGCTCGGGCCGCACCTGCGCGCCTAGGCGCCGGTTTCACGATCGCATCTTGAGCACGGCGACTGGTTGGCCTCTTCCGCGGGTGCTATTCGCCGTGCCCGCCATCGAATCGAAGATCACCAGCAGTCGGCATCACCATAGTGTATAGCCCCCGTCGATAACATAGGCGGCGCCGGTCACATAGTTCGCGGCCGGACTAGCCAGATACACGACAAGCGGGCCAATTTCATCGGGTTCGCCCGGCCGGCCTGCAGGTATGTTTTTCACAAACGCCTCGATCACATCCGGCCGTATCTCATTCCATTCCCTGTTCTTGTCCGTCATGAACAGGCCAGGGCAGATCGCGTTAACCGTGATCCCATAAGGCGCCCAATCGGCGGCGGCGCAGCGCGTAAAATGCAGGACGGCCGCCTTCCCAGTTTCATAGTCCCGGCCGCCGATGCCGCGGTTCGCGATCATTGCGCTGATTGAGGCGATATTGATAATCCGGCCTCTTATGCCGCTCGCCAGCATCGCCGCGCCGACGAGTTTGGTACCCAGGAAGCA
>JANWHV010000061.1 GCA_025450255.1 Chloroflexota bacterium
GGCGTCGCGTCCGGCTGCACTTCAAGAATCGCATAAAGGTCGAGATGGCGTAAATAGACGCCCTGGTTGGTATTCCTCACGTTCCTACAGTACGTGAGCGGTGCATGTATTGCAAGCAGGCACGCGACGATTGTCCGTCGTCTAGCCGCCCATCACGCTGAAGCCGCCGTCCACGTACAGCGTCTGTCCGGTGATGCCGCTGCTGTGCGGCCCAAGCAGGAATACGCTTGCCCCCGCGACTTCGCTTGCCTCGATGTTTCGCTTCAGCGCGGCGCGCTCGCTCATGGCGCTCAAGAACCCACTAAAGCCCGCGATGCCGCGCGCGGACAATGTCTGAATTGGGCCGGCGGATATGGCGTTGACACGGATGTTGTCGGGCCCAAGATCGGCCGCGAGGTAGCGGACCGACGCCTCGAGCGCGGCCTTGGCGACACCCATCACGTTGTAGTGCGGCATGGCGCGCTCGGAACCAAGATAGGTGTAGGTCACAACGCTGCCGCCGCCGGTCATCAGCGGTTGCGCGCCGCGCGTTACCGCCGTCAGCGAGTAGGCGCTGATGTCGAGTGCCTGCAGGAATCCGGATCTGGAGGTATCCATGAAGCGGCCATCGAGGTCCTCACGGTTGGC
Source organism: Chloroflexota bacterium (assembly GCA_025450255.1). Next base: position 628 of record JANWHV010000061.1, read on the forward strand.
GAAGGCCATGCTGTGCACGAGAAAATCCAGGCGATCGTACTGGCCGCGAATGGTCGAGTACACGTTCTCGATCTGCGCGTCGTCCTGCACGTCGCATTGGATGAGCAACGGTGGCCTTGATAACTGCGTCGCCAGATCGCGCACGAAGCGCTCCATGCGCTCAATGTAGCTCAGAACAAGCTGGGCGCCCTCGGCGTCAGCCGCTTGAGCGGTCGCCCAGGCGATACTGCGGTGGTTGGCGATACCGTAGATAATGCCGACTTTGCCATCGAGCGTACCCATCGAAGCCCTCTCCCAATCAATCGTGACCACGTCGATATATCAGCGCCCTGCCTCTGGTCAGCGCGGTTGGATGCTCAGACAGTATAGCCCCATTGCCTTGTCACGCGAGCTACGATCGATCGTGCTATGATGCAAAAGCGGCGTGATCGGACTGTTCACACGTTCGGCATCTGGCCGGCGACCGTCACGCACTGGAGGATCTGTCCATTGGCTCAAGGTAAAATCGCGCGACTGACCGATCGAGGTTTTGGCTTCATCTCCCAGGATGCTGGTGAGGATCTATTCTTTCATAGCTCCGCGCTGGTAAACGGCGCCTTCGACTCGCTTCGCCGCGGCGATACGGTGGAGTTCGACAAGGAGCAGGATACGCGTGGCCGTGGCGAGCGTGCCGTCAACGTGCGCGTCGTTCAGAACTAGACCTTTCGGTTCCTGAAGCGCGGAGCGGGCGCCCCGTTTTGGGGCGCCCGCTCCGCGCCTTTACGTCTCCATCCCGCTAATTCGTGGCGACCCCGCACGCCGAGGTCGTTGCCCTCGCGCTGCCGCGGACCGACGTCACCCCAATAACCGGCCCACATATCAACCATTCCAGAAGACCACTTTACAACGTCTCTGTTCATTGGTATCGTCTACGCCGAGTTGGTCGGCATACGACGAGTACGCAAAGTTGACGCGAGGATCGCCATCTCGTATACCTGCCCACGTGACCTGATCAAACGACGGAAGGTGGGCCAATGAGCGCGTGGCATGTGGTGACGACGGCGTCGGAGTTATTGGAAGCGATTGCGTCCGGGAACCGGCAGATCGAGGTCCGGGGCACCGTAACAGGGATGCCGATGATCACTCTGTCACCTGGCGTCCGGTTACGCGGCGGCACGTTGCAGTTCGGGGCGAAGGGCCTGCGGTTGACCAGCGACAACGATCTCGACGGTGTCGTGGTGCGCACCGCGGACCACGAGGTCGCCATCCTCAACGACACGTCGGTCGCCGACCTCGGCACGCTGTCGCTTCGAGATGTCCGCGCGACCGGCCAAGTACTGCTGCTCGCGCAGGACGCGGTCCGGTCCGGCCACGTGCGCGTGCAGGGGCTGCAGGTGATCACCGCGGACGTCCGTGGCCGGGTCGAGCGACCGCACGGGTTCGGGGTGGAGGCGTTGCAGGGGGCGTTCACTCTGTGGAACCGGCAGGCGGATCCCGAAGCCGTGATCACGGCCGATCTGCTCGACATCAGCGCCGGGTCGACGGAGACCCCAGTGCGCGGCAGCGGGGTGTTCGTCGGCGGTCACGGGGATTGGGACGGCGCCGCGGACGGCGGGACGGTGCGGGTATCGACGCTGCGTACCGGCGAGATCAACACCGATGGCGGCATCCTGCCCGGCACACCCGACCTCATAAGTGGCGGGGTGTTTGTGATATCGGGCGCGCTGGTGGATCAGGTGGTCAACGAGGGCCCGGTCACTACGAATGGGCAGAACGATATGGTGCTCGACAACTGGGGCGAGGTGGCCACCTGGACCGCAAAGGCCCCGGTGATCTCCAACGGGCCCAGCGGCATCGGGTTCGTCAACTTCGGTGCGATCGGCCGGCTCGACGTGCAGGCGCCTATCCAGACCTTCGGCACCGGCGCCCGAGGGTTCAACCTCTACGACGGTACCCTTCAACGCGCCTCATTCCACAGCATTGCCACCCACGGAGACGGTTCGGTCGGGGTCCAGGTCAGCAAGGCGCTGCCGACCTTGGAGATCGCCGGCGACCTCACGACGGGCGGCGGCGAGGGCAAGAGCCTGGTCAAGGGTGTACAGGTGTCGCTCAAGGCGATCGCGCTCAGTGTCAAGGCCGGGGGCTACATTGGCTCGGTCGACATCGGCGGCGAGGCGCGCACGAGCGGGGACGACGTGATCACCGTCGAGATCGATGGGCAGCTCGATCGGCTCCAGGTCCGCGGCGGGATCAGCGCCATGGGCGAGCGATCCGATGCCGTTCACGTCCGTGGCCAAGGCCCGGACCTTAGCGGACTTTCCATCAACGCCAAAGATGGGCAACCCATCAGGCGAATGTCCTGAGCAGGGCGCCGCGCGCTGAAGATTCTCGGTCGACTGGGCGCTACGTCCGGCCGACGTGCCGCCAACGTCGAGCAGGTCCCCATTCCCACGGGCGCCTGTTGGTTGAATCTCCCGGAGGGCCGGAGGCGCCTGTTCCGCCGGGCAGCGTGCGCCGGCCAGATTTTGCGGATGACCACGAGATCATACCAGCGACAACGCTCGCCACCGTGCCGCTGAACCAACGTGCCAAACCCACGGTGGGGGACGTCCGCCGCCGCTGTTTTTATATACCGCCTTTGAGGATCGGAGCGCTAGGATTTGTTACCGAAGAGCTTACGCAGCACCATCTGCAAGATGCCGCCGTGCCGGTAATACTCAACCTCGATTGGGCTGTCGATACGCACCAGCGCCTTAAATTCGGCTACGCTGCCATCCTCGCGCCGCGCATGCACGCGAAGCTGGCTACCGGGCGCGAGACCGCCGGCGATGCCGCGCACCGTGTAGCTTTCCGTGCCGTCCAGGCCCAGGGACTTTCGTCCCTCGCCAGGCAGGAACTGCAACGGAAGCACGCCCATACCTACAAGGTTGCTGCGATGAATGCGTTCATAGCTCTCGGCGATGACGGCCTTCACGCCTAGCAGCATGGTGCCTTTGGCTGCCCAGTCACGCGAGCTACCTGACCCATACTCCTTACCGGCAATCACGATCAGCGGCGTGTTCTCGTCGCGGTAACGCTGGGCGGCGTCGAATATGGACATGATGTCGCCGTCCGGCTGGTGCGCGGTCCAGCCGCCTTCCTTGCCGCCGGCCAGCTCATTGCGCAGGCGGATGCTGGCAAACGTCCCGCGCGTCATCACCTCGTCGTTCCCGCGCCTGGTGCCGTACTGATTGAAGTCGAGCGGCTGTACGCCACGTCCCATCAGATAGCGGCCTGCTGGGCTATCCTTGGCGATGTTGCCGGCGGGGGAGATATGGTCGGTGGTAATCGAATCTCCAAGCATCGCCAGGATTCTGGCGCCGTCGATGTCGGTGGGTGCGCCAGGCTCGGGCGACAGACCCTGGAAGAAGGGCGGCTCATGCACATAGGTTGAATCGTTATCCCACTCGTACAGACCCCCTTCGGGGATCGGCAGATTGCGCCAGTGCTCGTCACCGTCGGAAACATGGCCGTAGTTTCTGGAAAAGATCTCCGGCGAGATCGATTGATGGATGGCGTCGCGCACCTCGCCCTGGGTCGGCCAGATATCACGCAGGTACACGGGCGCCCCGTCGGATCCGGTTCCCAGAGGATCGCTGGTTAAGTCGATGTCCACGGTGCCGGCCAGCGCGTAGGCCACCACGAGAGGCGGCGAAGCCAGGTACATGGCCTTCGTCATGGGGCTGATGCGGCCCTCGAAGTTTCGATTACCGGACAGGACGGCGGCGGCCACCAGATCGTTATTGCGAATGGCGTCCTCCACCGGTTGAGCCAGCGGGCCGCTGTTCCCGATACAGGTGGTGCAGCCATACCCCACGAGATAGAATCCAAGCGCCTCGAGGTATGAAGTGAGCCCGGCGTTGGCAAGGTAATCGGTAACGGCGCGCGACCCTGGGGCGAGGCTGGTCTTGACATACGGCTTGACCGTCAACCCCCGTTCCACGGCCTTTTTAGCCAGTAAGCCGGCGCCAAGCATAACCGATGGGTTGGAAGTGTTTGTGCAGCTCGTGATGGCGGCAATCGCCACCGCGCCGTGATGCATCACCGCGGTCGCGTCCCCGATCGTCACGGTCGCGGAAACCGGCTCGGCCGTGACGCCAGGCTCCTGCTGGACAACGCCATCGGCCGCGCCGCCCTCATAGTCGAATCGTGCCATGGCACCGTGATTAGCCGCCGGCGTGTGATTGACAAACTGGTCGACGAATGAGTTGTGCAAGTTGTCCTGGACACTGCCGAGCGCCAGCCGGTCTTGAGGCCGCCGTGGCCCGGCAACGCTGGGCACAACCGTCGATAGATCCAGCTCCAGCAATTCGTTGAATACAGGGTCGGGCATATCATCCGTGCGGAAGATGCCCTGTTCCTTGGCATAACGCTCAACCAGGGAAACAAGCTCCTCGGAGCGGCCAGTGCCCCGGAGGTAGCGCAACGTCTCGGCGTCGATCGGGAAGTAGCCCATGGTGGCGCCGTATTCGGGCTCCATATTGCCAATGGTCGCGCGGTCCGCCAGGCTCAATGCCGATAGCCCTGGCCCCGCGTACTCCACGAACTTGCCTACCACGCCGTGCTTTCGCAGCATTTCCGTCACCGTCAACACAAGATCCGTGGCGGTGGCGCCCTCCGGCAAAGCGCCCGTGAAGCGGAATCCGATAACCTCGGGCGTGAGCAGATAGAGTGGCTGGCCCAGCATCACGGCCTCGGCTTCGATGCCGCCCACACCCCAGCCGACCACGCCCAGGCCGTTCACCATGGTGGTGTGCGAGTCGGTGCCGACAAGCGTGTCAGGGAACACCACGCGCGCGCCGTCGACGTCGCGGGTAGCCACCACGGTGGACAGAAACTCAAGGTTGACCTGGTGCACGATGCCGGTGCCGGGAGGCACTACTCTGAGATTGCTGAACGCCTGTTGCGCCCATCTGAGAAGAGCATACCGCTCGCCGTTCCGCTCGTATTCGCGCGTGACGTTGGCGCTAAACGCGCCGCGCGTTCCGGCCACGTCTACCTGTACGGAGTGATCGATCACCAGGTCGACTGGTACGAGCGGATTGATGCGCGACGGATCGCCCCCCATCCGTTGCGCGGCCGAGCGCATAGCGACAAGGTCGACCACGCACGGCACGCCCGTGAAGTCCTGCATCACTACGCGCCCTGGGAAGAAAGGGAACTCGCGTCCGGGCCGCCCCGAGGGTGTCCAGCCTGCAAGGGCCAGTACATCGTCCTCGGTCGTAACGTTCCCCAGGTTGCGCAGGGCGTCTTCCAGAAACACTTTGACCGTAATGGGCAACCGATCGACGCCAGAGATTCCGCGCTCGGCCAGCGCTCCAAGCCGATAATACGATGGACCCGCTGCCGCTTGGCCACCCAATTTGGCACGAGCGCCGAACGCGTCATTGCCGTTGTTATTCATGCGTGATTCCCTTCGCTGCCAGCCGCCGGTATCGCGGAAGGCGATAACGCCGTGGCTCTAATGATGTTTTGCTCATGGTCATTGTACCTCAGGTACGAGAGCGCACAGGCCGCGGGCTCGCCACTTGCAGGAAGCACGGGAATGGCGTTCACTGAATAGAGAGGCTTTGCGCCGAAGTAATGGTCTTCGGCGTTCGAGACGCGAGCCTGTTCCGTGCTGGTGCGAAGGGGAGAACCGTGGCCTGCTGTTTGGAGCGCGCGAAGCGTATCGCAATCGGCGAGTTCCGCGCGCATTTTGAAGAGCGCGTCGCGCTTAAATTCTCCGACTACCCCTTGCATCAGACCGTCAGCCACCGCCGCTGCGGCGGCTTTTTCCTGGTAATTTTTTGCGGTGAGGATCGAGATCCGGAAACCTGGCGCTGGTTGGCCACGCGATGGCTGCTGATTCCTCTGACGACGGATGAGCTGGCGGACATGGAGCTCACGCCAACCGGCACGCTCGGCGGCCGCCGCCAGGAATTGGTGCCGAAGCTTAAGGCGGAGCATTGGCTATGGCTGTCTGAGGGACCGGAGCATGGCGTCGGCCAGTGGGGCCCGCGCGTGGAAAGCGTGCGCGCGCTCGGCGCGATACCGGCTAGCGCCTGGCCGACAATTCCGGCGACATCAAGTCGGCGTGAGGATGATGATGTTCCGTCCGTTGCCGCCGACCTGCCCAATAACCAGTAGCGCCGCTGCGGCAGTCAGACCGTGGTTGCCGTGAATGCGGCTTGCCCGGCGTGATAGACTGTGTTGCGCCGGCGCCGAGGCTTCGCCGGGACGCGACAGAAGAACGAGGGAGCACCATGGTAATCGTTATGCAGGCCACCGCTACGCCCGAAGACATGCGGCAGGTCCTGCAACTGGTGGAGTCGAGCGGCTTTCATGCCCACATTAACGACGGCGTGGAACGGAAGGTCGTGGCGGTGCTCGGCGAAGTGGATATCGACAAAGTCGAGTTGCTCGAGCGCTTTGAGAACTTGCCAGGAGTCGAGAAAGTCAATCTTATCTCGGCGCCGTTCAAGCTCTCCTCTCGTCAGTATCATCCGGAGGACTACGTGGTGCGCGATGGCGATCTTGCCATCGGCGGTAATCGACTTTGCGTGGCCGCGGGCCCGTGCAGCGTCGAATCGCTGGAGCAGATCGTGGAATCGGCGCGCGCGGTGCGTGACGCCGGCGCCGGCATGTTACGCGGCGGCGCCTTCAAGCCTCGCAGCTCGCCGCACAGCTTTCAAGGTCTGGGTGAAGCGGGCCTGAAGATGCTGGCGACCGCCGGCGAGGAAGCTCGGCTGCCGGTTATTACCGAAGTTATGGACGCGCACGATGTCGACCTGGTGTGCCGGTACGCGCAGTTCCTGCAGATCGGGGCGCGCAACATGCAGAACTTTACCTTACTGCGGGCGGTTGGCCAGAGCGGCCACCCGGTATTGCTCAAACGCGGCCCCGGCTGCAAGATCAAGGAACTGCTCATGGCGGCGGAGTACGTGCTCTGTGAGGGGAACAGTCGGGTCGTGCTGTGCGAGCGCGGTATCACCACCTTCGAGGACGCTGCTCGCAACACCACGGACATCAATGCCGTGCCGATCCTGAAGGAGTTAAGTCATTTGCCGGTGTTCCTCGACCCGAGCCACAGTACGGGAGAGTGGCGATGGGTGACGCCAATCGCGCGCGCCGCGATTGCGGCAGGCGCCGACGGGCTGATAATTGAAGTACATCCCAATCCACAGGCGGCACGATCCGATGGGCGGCAATCGCTGCGGCCGTCACGCTTTGCGGAGTTGATGCGGCAGGTGTCGCTGGTGGCGGCGGCGGTGGGGCGGACGGTCTGATCGCGCGGCCCGTGTTCGAGGCGGTTGGCGAGTACGTCTCGACCGCGCCGCCGTTCTTCTTATGTCGTCGCATGCGCCTTGAGTTGCCTGAGATTACGGCGCCGGTTTGTGGAAGATGGTGACATTTTTCAGCCCTAAGATTCGCGCATCATCATGTCGCCTGAGATTACGGCGCCGGTTTGTGGAGAATGGTGACACCCTCCGGCGTTCCCACCAGCACCAACGCGGCCATGCCGATAAACAAACCGTGGTCAACCACGCCGGTAATGCCCTTTAACGCCGCCGCCAGAGTGACGAGATCCGCGGCGGCGTCAAACCGGCAATCAAGAATGTAGTGGCCGCCATCGGTAATGAAGGGTCCGTTCGGAGCCATGCGCCGTTCGGCGCGCGCGTTGAACGCCTGTAATCTCGATACGGCCAGCGACCAACCAAACGGCACCACCTCGATGGGCAGGGAAGCGCGCTCGCCCAGGCGCTCCACCAATTTGCTCTCGTCGACGATGATCGCGAGGCGGGCGGTAGCCGATGCCACGATCTTCTCGCGCAGCAGCGCGCCGCCCAGCCCTTTGATCAAGGTCAGATTGGGATCGACTTCGTCGGCGCCGTCTATCACTATGTCGAGGCTGGGGTGCTCATCCAGAGAGGTGAGAGGAATGCCGGCCGCCCTGGCCTGGGCGGCTATTGCCTCGGAGGTGGGGACACCGGTGAAGCGCAGCCCTTCGCGGAGCCGTGACGCGAGCGCGTCTACCATAAGGCGAGCCGTGGTTCCCGTGCCCAGCCCGACAAACATGCCATCTTCGACGAGTGCCGCCGCGCGCTCGGCTGCGGCGCGTTTCATCGCGGTTCGTTTCTCCAGGTCGTCGTCCGCCATCTTGAAATCCTCCCGCGCGGTCCGCGGCCGGCAATACCTCGCCTGAGCGCGCGTGCTGGATGGGGTCCACGCTCTACAGCAGTATCGTATCACTGGCCGGCCCCTGCTATCGGCTATGCGCGACGGGGTGCTGCTTGCGCTGCTCGCAGGGCATGGCGGCGCGAAGTCTTGCGGCGCGTGGTTACCCAGACTATACTGGCGTCATGACACCTTCGCGTGTCCATGATGCACGAGCCTGTCACCGATAGCACGGTCGGGAGAAGCGGTTGGACGAGGTAGGCCTCACGAGCGACGGCATGGGTTTCGAGATTCTCGCGTCTTCGTTACGTGCCGACTTGACTGACACCAAGGCGTTTCTCGGCGCCCTCGCCGAGAAACTGGGCGGCGCGTTGCCGACCCTGTGCCAGGTTGAGCGGAAGGGCGGCCTGTTCTCGAAGGAGAAGCCTGTTTCTCGCGTATCCATTGAGCTAGGCGAGCATCGCTACACCATCGAGCATGCGGGACATGGTGGCCTCCGAGCATCGCGGGCAAAAGTCGTCCGCGGCATATCCTTGAAGACGGATGAGTTGCCCGTCGATTCCTGGATCGACGAACTCTCACGCGATCTTTCTACGCACGCGGCCCGGAACAGCCAGGCGCGCATGGCGCTTGAGCGGCTGTTGACCTGATCCGTGGCGGCGCCGGCCTGGAGTAGCGGGCACTGATACCGGCATACGCTTGACCTGTCGTGGTGAAAGGTGAAACCCGTATGACTTGGGTATGTCTTGCGGACACGCGGCAAGGCGCGAGGGTTGTCGATCGACGTCAAGCTTGTCGCCTGCGACGCGCTTCCCATCTCTTGACGGGACGTAACTAGCCATGCCGTGGTTTCACCGAGACTCACCGGAGGAAAAGCAGCAGAAAGAGGCGGCCGAGGCGGCCAAGCAGCTTGAGGCCGCGCTGGAAGAGAAGAGCAGGCAATCCATTCTGGCTGGAGGATTGCCGCTTCGTGCCCAGGAGCGCGTGGCTGGGATCCGGGAAGCGCTGAGTAATGGAGCGGGCGTGCCGCTCTACAGCAGCAATCTATCCGTGAATGAGCTGCTTCTCGCGCGCCACACGGGATACGAGCCGGTCGGGTTGGTCGCCGGAAGCTGCGTCTATCACATCGGCTGGAATAGATGGACATCGACGGGCGAGCTGGACGCCCAAACGGCGGCAATGTTCAAGGCGGGAAACCTGGCCATCGATCGCCTGCGCCAGGAGGCGCGTGGCATGGGCGCGCTGGGCGTCGTGGGCGTGAAGCTGGAACTTCGCCGACCCGACTGGGGCGAGCGCATGATAGAGGTCGTGGCGCTCGGCACCGCGATTCGCGCGCAAGGCGGCGCGGCGGTCCCCGAGCCGTTCATCTCCGGGCTCTCGGCTCAAGAGTATTGTAGCCTGCTCAAGATCGGCAGCCGGCCGGCAGGCTTCGTGTTTGGGAACAGCACCTATTACGTCTACACCGATTGGCGCGTCGCCCGTCAGAACATGAGTTGGCTCAATCAGGAAGTCGTGAAGTACTCGCAGTCCATCCATGAGGCGCAGCATCTCGCCTTTGACCGCATGCACGCCGGCGCGCAACAGGCGCGCGCGCAGGGTGTGGTTGGCGTACACATTGAGCACACCCTGCACAAGATCCCGTACGAAGACAGTGACGGCGACGCGGATGAGGCGCGCGCCGATTATGTCATCGAATACATTGCCTGGGGCACGGCAATCGTCGAGGCGCCTGCTGAGATTCAGATGCCGCGCCACAGCATGATGCTGAACCTTGAGGATCTGGCGCGCACCGCGCGTATAACACCAGGCTCTGAGCGAGGAGTGATGAAGTGACCAATACGCCGATGAGTGATCTGCCCCAGTCCGCGCGCGACAGGCTGAGCCAGATGTCGGGCCACGCGGGCCAGCGAGCCATGTTCACCAGCGATCTGACGGTCAACGAATTCCTGCTCGTCAAGGAAGCGGGCTTCGATCCGGTCGGGTTGGTGGTTGGGTCAAGTATCTACCACATTGGCTATCAGCAGTCGTCATACAACCAGAACATGGAGATGCAGGTCCTGACGCAGGCGATGTACCACGCGCGCGAGCTGGCGATTTCGCGCATGGAGGAAGAAGCGGACGCGCTCGGCGCCGACGGCGTGGTCGGCGTGCGGCTGGAGATTGGACGGCACGAGTGGGGTGAGGAACTGGCGGAGTTCCTGGCGGTTGGCACGGCGGTACGCAGCCGAGATGGCAAGAATCACCGGGCGCCGGACGGTAAGCCGTTCACCAGCGACCTGAGTGGGCAGGACTTCTGGACGTTGCTGCGCGCCGGCTATCGTCCCCTGGCCCTGGTGATGGGAAACTGCGTCTATCACGTGGCCCATCAGGGCCTGCGCAACTTCTTCAAGAATGCCGGCCAGAATATGGAAATGGTGAATTTCACCCAGGCACTCTACGAGGCGCGCGAGCTTGCCATGGAGCGCATGCAAGCCGAGGCGACGCAAGTCCAGGCGGAAGGCATCGTCGGCACGCAAATTAGCGAGCGGAGCCATGGCTGGGGCTCGCATGTGATCGAGTTTTTCGCCGTCGGCACCGCGATTGCCGCGACATCGGCTGACCACCAGATCAGCGCGCCGCAAATGGTTCTCACGCTCAACGATTAGCCCGAGCCGGCACGCGGCACTAATGGCTGAGTTTTTTGACCTGTACGATGCGAACGGCACGCCAACCGGCGTCCGGAAGCGCCGCGAACTCGTGCATCGTGACGGCGATTGGCATCGCAGTATCGCTCTATGGATAGTGCGGCGCGACGGCAGGCTCGTGCTCCAGCGACGGAGCACGGCCAAAGACACGCGGCCAGGGTTGCTCACGGCGAGTGTAAGTGGCCACTACGCCGCCGGTGAAGGGCTCGGTGACGTCTTGCGCGAGGCGCGCGAGGAGATTGGCGTGGCGGCAAGCCTCGATGCACTCTTGCCGCTGGGCACGTGGCGCTTCGACGACGTGCCGGCTCCAGGTACGATCGATCGCGAACTGCAGGATGTGTTTCTCTGGCCGCTCGATCTATCTTTGGCGAGCTTCAACCCGGATCGCGCGGAGGTAGCGGGATTGGCGGAAGTGTGGCCGCGCGATGTACTCGCCCTCGCGCGTGGCCAGGCCACCACAATCCCCGGTGTCTATCGACCGGCTGGCGGGACGCGCGAAACGACGGTAGCGTTAGCGGTAGCCGAGTTCGTACCACCATGGAGATTCCACCGCCGCGTCGCCCAGGCGGCGCTTGAGGTTGCCGCCGGCCGGACGCCAGGGATGCGCCATGGCGCGCTCGACGACTTCAAGGATTGGTCCTCCTCGTGCCGCATAAACTACAGTTAAGAGCACGCGTTGGCTCCGGCGACCGGTCGCGCGACGCCGGCTTGTACGCCGCTGAATGCCCTGACCCTGGAGGTAAGTCGGCGTTGATGGAATGGACCGAGGCGGTGCGAGGCTGGTGGGCGCGCATCCGCTGGCGCCGGATAGTCCGATGGGCGATCGCCGCTATGGGGGCCGCGCAGTTAGTGACCATATCTATCCTCACCGTGGTATCGACGCTGAGGAAGCACCGCAGGCCAAGCGCCGGCTTCCCGCGAGTCCGTTTCGAGGACATTGAGGTCGAGCAGAACCATTTGCAGTTGTACTGCTACGGCGAGCACCTCTTCCAGGACATGCTGGACGCGATAGACGGCGCCTCAAGATCTATCTTGCTGGAAACATACATCTGGAAAGCGGATACGCTGGGCCAGGAATTCAAGGATCGCCTCGCGGCGAAGGCCGCGGCGGGAGTTGACGTCTATGTGATATACGA
>JANWHV010000062.1 GCA_025450255.1 Chloroflexota bacterium
ACGGCGCGTGCAGGCCAAAGGCGCTGCGAAGCGGCGGATCCGCCATCGCAACTGGAACGATCCGCATCTCAACAATCTTCATTGCTTCTCCATCGTGCCTTTCCTTCGCCCGTGACCGGCCCCCAATATCAGGGCGGCACGGCATCGCGGGCCGGATTCGGGTTACGCCTCCGAGCGCTGAATGGTCGCGTCGTCACGGGTCATGACCTCGGGACGAAGACGAATGCCCAGGCCAGGCCCTTCGGGCAGATACATGTAGCCCTGGCGAAGGATCGGCGTACCCTCGACCAGGTCGGCGTAAAACGGATCGTAGAGAACACGTGTTGTTTCCATGATGTAGCCGTTTGGCACGTTGAGTAGGACATGCGCCGCCGCGTAGAGGTTCACGGGACCGGAGTTGCCGTGCGGAGCAAGGGGGATACCGTAGGTTTCGGCCATCGTCGCCATCTTCTTCAACTCGGTTATCCCACCGGTCCAGCTAATGTCACCGATCATTACATCCGTGCCGTGCAACTCGAGCAGGCGGCGCATTTGGTGGCGGGTAAATAATCGTTCGCTGCCCGCGATGGGAAAGGGCGATTTGGCGCGCAAGTCTGCCCACACCTCGGGGTTGTCTTGCCAGAGCAAATCCTCAAGCCAATGGATGGGGAGGCCCTCCAGAGCACGCGCGATCTTGACGGCGCTGGTCAGGTTCCAGAGTCCATGCGCCTCGATCATGATTTCCATGCGGTCGCCGAATTCGTGGGCCACGGTTTCAATTCCGGCCATCCCTTCACGGAGCTGCGCGGCAGAGATCGATTGGCCATGGCTCTCACGCGCATAGCTATCGAACGGCGTCACCTTCATACAGGTGATGCCGGATTCCAACAACTCGTTCGCCAGGCGCACCGGATCGGTGATGGCAAGGTCGAAATCGGAGCGCCCGCCAAAGGTGCCGCAGGTATTGTAGATTCGGATGCGCTCGCGGCTTGGGCCGCCCAGCAAAGCGTAAATCGGTTGGCCCGCGACCTGGCCGAGGATATCCCACAGCGCGATATCAATCGCCGAGATGGCGCGCAACTCGGCGCCGGAGTAGCCATGATAGGCGGCGAAATTGAACATGGTGTTCCACAAGGACTCGATGTGGAGCGGATCGGCGCCAAGCAGGTAGCGACGCGCCAGGTCGTGGACGATAGGAGCGGTACGCGCGTCGGGTGTCTGACCCAGACCGACTAGCCCGCTATCGGTGTAGACGAGGACGAAGATGAACGGAGGATGGTCGAATCGGCCAAGGTGAATGGTCTCGATCTTTGTGACCTTCATGCTCACTCGTGCCCCTTCCGGGCCCTCTGCCACCCCGCATACTCACCCAACGTGCCGGCATCGGGTGGATAGACGCCGATGATACTGCTGCCGCCCCTGATCTTGGCGAGGATGAACTCCTCACGCTGCTCCTGTGCGAAGGCGTCGTGGGCGACATCTTCGGCGATGGCACGGGGGATGACAATGACGGCCTCGCTATCGCCCACGATGACATCGCCGGGCAGCACGGCGACACCGCCGCAGGCGATTGCTCCATTGATCTCGACCGGATGATGGATGGTGAACGAGATATTGGGGTGCTGCCCGCGTGCATAGGTGGGTAGGTCAATGGCACGGATGGCGGGGGTATCGCGAAACGCGCCGTCGGTCACGATGCCGGCCGCGCCGCGCTGCCTGATCCGCTCGGTGAGAATGTTCCCCAGCGAACCGGCACGTATATCGCCGCGGGCGTCGATGACAAGCACGTCGCCTGGGCCAACCTGCTCCACGGCGATACGTTGCTTGTTGACCAGGTTGTCGAAGTCGGCGCCAGGCTCGAGATCCTCACGCGATGGGATATACCGTAAGGTGACGGCCTGGCCAGCCATGCGGGTCTCTGGACGCAGTGGGGTAACACCATACATCACGAGTTGCTTATAACCACGCCGGTGGAGCTGGCTGCTGAGCGTGGCGGTGCTGACACGACCAAGCATCTCAAGCACGCCAGGCGCGATGCGGTCGACGGTATCCATCTCAGCCATGCTTCTCCCATCCCCGACAGCCCTGCCGGCTCCTGGTCATGTACGCCCCAACCTTCTGGTTGCGTGCGATCGCAATACGCCAGACCACGCGGTAACTACTGACGGAACACTGAACAATATATACATACCTGTTACATTGCGCAAATGTTACATGATCATGGAAGCGCTCACCAATGACGAGGACAAGTGAACAGCCGTGGTCGCCGCCGCGGCGGAGCGGGTGCATCTCGCCCGCCCCGTTCCAATTGCGCCTGCGATGTGTCCCCTGGTCGCGACCACCGTGGCATGTTGGCTGGTCGCTCAACAGTGCCATGCGGCCGGCGGCCGGCATCGCGGCGGCGCACACATGCGGATCACCCTCATTGATATCCCCGAGGGCGGCGGATCGCTAGGTGGCCGCGCGTAAGCGCCGCCAGAGGCTGGCGGTCAGGAATAGTATCACCACCACGGGCAGCAGCCACCATGCGCCGATCTGCGCGTGCGATAGCGCGCCCACCGCTATCAGCGCCACGGCCACCGCCGCGGCAATTGTCCAATCGTCTCCGACGACGAAGTCGAACCAGAACCGGCCAAATGCAATCACATAGGACACGATATTCTCCCTACGCCGCCACGCGCAATGGTAGCAAGCGTTGCCGCCGCAGTGCGTTTACCAGTAGGTAGGCGGAGACGCCATATATCGCCAATATGCCGAGGATTGCCAGGTCTGATCCTGGCCACTGCGCCCCCGCGCCTTCCGCCGCCCAGAACGTGCCGAACGAGGAGAGAAGCAGCCCTACCGCGAACTTGAGCGTATTCTCGGGTACGCGGCTGAGCGGCGCATGCACGGCGACGCCGGCTACGAGCACCAAAACGAGCGCCGCCGCCGCGCCGACCGCCGCGAGCGGTACCTGATGCGCCGCGGCGCCAAAAGTCACGACGATGAAGGCTACCTCAAGCCCCTCCAACAAGACACCCTTGAAGCAAAGGGTAAAGGCATACCAATCCAGTCCCGCCCGCACTTCTTTTTCATGGGTCCGGCCCGCTTCAAGGCCCTTCTGATACAGTGCGGCCTCATTGCGCAGCGCCTGGACGCCGCCGGCCCGCAAAATGGCCTTGCGCAGCCACTGTAATCCGAAGACGAGCAAGATTGCGCCCACGACCAAGCGCAAGGCGTCGATCGGTACGCGCGTCAGTGCCGGCCCCAGTATTGCCACAATCGCCGTCAGGGCAACCAACGCCACCCCGACCCCGATGAGCGATGATCGCCATCCTCGGGTGACGCCACATGCCAGCACGATGGTTAACGCCTCCACCATCTCAACGGCAGATGCCAGAAAACTGGCCAGTACCAGGAATACGCCGCTCATCCGTTCACCTCCCTTTCTCCGCTATCGTCTCTCTACGCTCCACGTGCGCCTCACTTCTTGCTCTTTACGATGTATGCCAGGTCGGGCATCATGCCCCTGGTGGCGCTACGCGTCAATCACATGGACACGGGATTAGTATAGACACACTTGTTACATTTTGCAAGTGTTACAGTTTCGATTCTATCGCCAAACTACGGTAGAGGCTAGCGCGCGGCATCGACTCTGTCGTGAGGCGGTTCGCCGCGCGCCACGCGGAGGATGTTCCTGGCGCACTGCTCGGTGATGTAGCGCATGGCCTCGTGCGTCCTGCCGGCGATATGCGGCGTCGCGATGCAATTCGGAAGCCGGATGAGCGCGGGCGATGCCGGAGGCTCTGCATCGAAAACATCCAGCGCGGCCCCCGCGATCGTACCGTGCGTCAACGCGTGATACAGATCCGATTCATGCACCACCGCTCCACGGGATACGTTTATGAAGACAGCGGTCCGTTTCATGCGTTGAAACAGATTGGCGTCGAACAGCCCAGATGTCTCCGCCGTGAGTGGCGCCGCCAGGCACACCACGTCCGCTTGCTCGACCAGGTCGCGCAATGGCCTGCACGATACGCCCAGCGCCTGGTCCTCCGCCGCTTCCAGCGGATGGGGTTTGCAATACAACACCGGCATCTCGAAGGCCCGCGCGCGCGCCGCGACTGCCCGTCCGATGTGACCAAAGCCTATGATGCCGAGTGTCTTCCCGCTAAGCTCGAAAACGCCCTGCCGCAGCAGTTCAGCCTGATCCCATCGGCCCTGACGCATGGAGGCGATTGCCTGGTACAGCCGCTTGTAGAGGGTGAGGAGCAAGCCAAAGAAATGCTCTGCCACGGCGGTCGCGTTGCCTCCTGGCACGTTGGCTACCGGTATGCCCGCCTGTCTTGCCGCCGACAGGTCGACGCCGTCGATCCCCGCGCCCCATTTTTGCAAGAGCCGTAGATTCGACGCCTGGTCAAGCAGCTCCCGCCCAATCTCGACCCCGCTGAAAATAAGGTAATCGGCTCCATGGACGGCCGCACCCACGATTTCCTGCCCGTCATCAGGCGCGAGCACGGTAATCGTCGCCATGGGAAGATACTCGGACAGCAAGGGGCGCGCCACCTGGGCGAGATGTTGGGGCATCCACAGCAGCAAACGCGGCGTCGTGCCGCTCCCACTCGTATCATCAGGGCTCTGGGCGGACGAAATACGTGCCAACGGCACGCGCCTACCGTGCGCCGCGACGCGCCTTCGCCCGAGCGATCGGCACCACTGAGGTGCGGTTGCTCTCGGCGAGTACGCTCGGTCCATCGTTTTGATGGCCGGCTTCATCACCGCGCTGCGCGGCGAAGACTCGCTCCTCGAACTCCTCCAGCAGTTTCTCACAGCGTGCGATCCAGTCCCGCGCCTCGTCGCGACGCGACGCCCCGAACCAGTCGCGTTCCACCACGCGCTCGTACCAGCCGCGTATCTTATCCAGATCCTGGCGGATCTCCTCGGCTTCCCCATAACTGAAGTTCTTGCGGAAAATCTCGAACTCGATCTCCTTGGTGAAGTTCACTTCGCAGTTCTCGATGATCTCACCATATTGCATGTTGCTCTGCTTGAGGAAGCCGTTTATTACCTTGGCCTCCTCCTCGGCCGGTAGGGATCGCATGGGCAACAGGTGATAGTCACCGCCAAATGACTCGATGCGCGCCGTAATGCGCTGCAAATGAGCGAGGATTGGGCGAGAGCTTGGGATAATGCAGACGCTCTGCTGCAAATACAGGACGCCGATGCGCTTCAACTCGCGCCAAATACCGACGCGAGCAGCGGTCGGCTTGCTGGGCACCTGATAAATCAACAGATAATAGAGGCGGTGACGCTCCATCGCTGCTCTAACCCCCTACACGCCGCGCCTCAGGTTCGCGGCCAAGCGCTCAAACACGTAACACGGACCTATACGGAAACGCTACGCGTGTGAGGTATTGCACACCAGGTGCCGAAATCGCTCCCCCAATGCTAGCATCTCTGTCATCGCGATACAACTGCTGCCCCAATCTTCCACCACAAAGTAGCCGCGCAGTCCAGTTAGCGCGGCACGCACACGGCAATGGCCCGTCTCCGAGGCTTGCCGCCGAGCCGCTCGTCCCTTGAGCGGGTGTCTCATATGCACAAAGCATTATCTATTATGGACAACCCTCAGTAATCACTGTCTCGTGTCTATTTGTTACGATTGACAAATGTAACAGGTGTATCTAAGATAGTTTGAAGCGGATACGCG
>JANWHV010000063.1 GCA_025450255.1 Chloroflexota bacterium
GCCGTCCGGTTGGCCGGGCGGCACAGGGTTGCTCGCGCCCGGCCAGGTATGCCCGCCATCGCTCGACGCCTCAAGCGTGAATATGCCGGGGCTACCGCCGGCATAGGCCGCCGCGTAGACGCGGCTCGGCGTCACGGGGCTGACGGCAAGCATCTTGACACCGCCGCCGTATGATGTCCCCTCGATGCTCAGCCGCCAATGCAGGCCGCTATCGGCTGATTGGAGCAGGTTGGAGGACGTGCTGTTTGGTGAGCCGCAATTTATGTCGATAAGCGCAAACGCGTTGCTTGAACCCGGCGCCAGAACAACCGGCGAAAGAGCTTCGGCGCAGTGCAACGACGCCTCGATACCGATGGCGTGCTCCAGCCGCGCCCAGGTACGCCCACCGTCAAGCGACCGCGCCAGCCAATTCTGGCAGCGATCGGCGAGCGCCGCCAGGCAGTGCAGCGGTTGTCCCGTCGAATCCGCGCGGCGCGCGCACAGGGCGCCGCCGGGCGGCGCCACGCAACCGAGCATGCCGCCGGCCAGGATGGTATTTGGTCGATACGGATCGACGCTGATCCACTGGGTGAACGCGGCGGCGGGCGCCTGCCGGACACTTGCCGAAGAGGGTGAAGCGGCGGCCTCCAGCCCATGGCGAGGCGCCAGGCTACCGATGAGCATGATGGTACCGAGCAACACTATGACTCTGGCGCGCATGATCTTCTTTCCCACTGCAACGAGGGAGCCACTTCCCCTTGCATCGAGGATACCGGCGTGGGCATGAATCCCGCATGATGTGAAACTCACGACTTCTCAGCTCAGCCGTCGCCGCGGACATGGTATGTCGCCCTGCCTTCCCGGTATTACCCTGTTGTCTCCCTCGCGGAACCGGGTGACCGGATGTAGACTGGCGATATCGCGTCGAGATGGATTTGTGCGCGGCGCCGTCCGAAATCAGTGATTCCATCCATACAATCGCTTCCGTTGCATTGAAGAATCGGTAGAGTTCATAGGGTGGTGATGAACGCGAGCCTGGAGGAGACGCCACATGGCGGTTGACAACACACCGGTTACCATACGCGTACCCGCCGCAACGGTTGCGGTGACTTTCCTACGAGTTCGCGACACGCGCCGCCTTGACGGATGATGTGACAAGCTACGATCGGCAGCACTCAGTGCCCCATAATGAAATGCCAACCTCGGTGGTGTTTCCGGCGCTGTCGCCCGGGCCGATCACGCCAACCGACGTCTCGCAATTCATCCGTCTCGAACAGTGCGAGCGCTACCTCCGCCTCCGCCTGCACGAGCGGGCCTACGGCCGCGCCTTCATGTACGACTACGACGCGGCGCCGCAATCCATCCCGCCGCTGCTCACGCGCTCCGGCAAGGAGTTCGAGGACACGATCGAGCAGGATGTACGGGCGCGCTTCGAGGTGCACAACGTGGGCACGGACATCGCGCGCCAGGGCAGGCGGGAAGACGACAACGAGCTAGTCGTGACGCACACCCGCGATCTCGCGGCCGGCGGCACGCTGGTGTTGTTCCAGCCGCGGCTCGACGTGGCCATCGACGGCTGGCGGATCAGGGGCGATATCGATATCCTGCGCCTGGAACGAGACGCGGAGGGCGCGCTGCGCGTGCTGATCGTGGATATGAAAAGCTCCACCAATCCCAAGATCGAGCACCGTCTGCAGGTCGCCTTCTATCACCATATGCTCTCCACCTTGCTGGCAGAGCACGAGATCGGCTTTGCCGAGATGCGCATCGGCATCCTCTATCGCGGTCCGGCCGGCGCGACCGCTTCTCTCACCCCAGACGGGGCGGTTGATGGGGAAGGGGCCGCGTTCCAGACGGGCAGCCCCATCGCGCTCTCAGCGGCGGAAGCCGCCGCGCGCTCGGCGCGGCGTCAGGCGGCGATCGACGCGTTCGGCGCCGAGTCAGGCTTCCTGGAAGTGGTGGCCGACCTCGATACCTACCTGCGGTCGGTGCGCGACCTGGTCACCGGCCAGGATTCGACCGCCGCTCGCGCCGGCAAGACTCCCTTCGACGCGCTCAACTTTCACCTCACCTACAAGTGCGACGGCTGCCTCTACAATGAGTTTTGCCTGAAACGGTGCGCGCAACACGATGACCTGTCCGTGCTGCCCTACCTCTCGGCGCAGGACAAAGGGGCGTTGCGCCGCAACGGGGTCGCCACCACCCGTGCCCTGGCCACGCTCAAGCTGCTGCCCATGGCCAGCCCCGGATCACCAACGTCCCCGGTGCTCTCGCCGGCGATCGGCGCCGCGGACGTGCTGCGCACGCTCGCCGTCACCTGGCCGGTCGGCCCGCGCCTCGACGAGCTGATTATCCGCGCCCAGCGCTATCGCGCCTGGAAGGGTGACGGCACGCCATACCTCTCGTATATCCCCAGCAAGGGCTATGGCTCGCTCCCCTACGCCGACTCCGTGCAAAACCCCAACCTGGTGCGCATCTATATCGACGCGCAGCACGATTATCTGCGCGACCGCGTCTATATGCTCGGCGCGTTGCTGGTGGGCTGCGAGGGCGGAGAGCCGCGCCCCGAGCGGCGCCGGAGTGTGGTGCGCGTCGCCGAACGGTCGCCAGACACCGCGGAGACCGAACGCGATCTCTTCGTCAACTGGATCCGCGATCTGCTCACCGCCCTCCTGGAGGTGGCGGCTCCCGACCTAGACGGCAACCTGTCGGCGCCCATCCACCTGATTTTCTTCAACCATTTCGACCAGCGGGTTCTGCTGGATGGGCTCTCGCGCCATGCGTCCGCGATCGTGGGCGCCACCGCTCTCTACGATTTCATCACGCAGATTGCGTCGTTCGATTCCGCCCTCGTGACCTTCCTCGACGAGGAGCTTCGCGAGCTGAAGAACTACCCGATGCTCTGCCAATCGCTGCAAGCCGTGGCCGCGTTCCTGAAATTCGACTGGAACAGCCCCCACCCGTACCGCCAGATATTTCGCGTGCGCCTGTTCGATTTCTGGCGCAAGCTTGACGGCACGGAGGATGGCGAAATCCCCTGGTATACCGGCCGCAGCCGTTTCAACAGCCAGATCCCGCTGGAGTACGCCTATGCCGCCTGGAATGACCTGCCGGAGCCGCCCGCGCGCAGGCAGGATAGCTTCGCCGCGTACCGCGACGTCACCATGCCCATGCTCGAGGGATTTCACGCCAGGCGGCTCGAAGCCATGGAGCACATCACCGGCGACTTCAAGGGGAATAAGCAGACGCTGAAAACCGCCTTCGACCTGTCGGCGATCGCGGGATTTGATGGCCGCGCGCGCACCCTGGCGCACGCGCTCGACGAGTTCGTGACGATCGAGCGACACGTGGAGCTGGCGGCCTGGAAGACGGCACGGCTGGCGCCACCCGAGCGGCGGGCGCTGGCAGGCGATACGCTGATCGGCGCCTACCACGACGTGGACCAGGATGCGGATGTGGCCGCCATGAACGGCGAAAACCAGCGCAAACGCGCGCGCGCGGAACAGCTCAAGGCCGAGGGCGTCGCGTTGGGCAAGGCGGAGAAGAAAGAGCTGAAATGGAGCCAGGAGGGGCTTCGCGTCCGCCTCCGCCTGCAGACGCCGCCCGACTGCTCGCTGGAGCAGATGCTAGGACTGACTACCCTGCGCGCCGGATCGGGCGTCGTGCTGCGGAAACGCTGGGAGGTCGATTCCCGTTTGCCCGCGGCGGAGCAAACGAAGTTCACGCCCACGCCGAAACAACTGTTGTACGGGTCGCGCGGCATGATCGTGTCTATCTCCGGCACGCGCGATCGTGATGATTCCTCCGCCTACGTCGAAATTGAGATGCGTTCCTCGTTTGGCGGCAAGGGCATGCGCGGCTTCGTGTTCGGGGGCCGCGACGAGCCTTTCGAGGAGGCCCTGCTCTACACGCTCGACGAGGATCCGAATAGCTGGTACGGGTATTGGGGCGCGAAAGTGACGGAGGCGCTGGCGGCCGGTAACGGCGGCAATACGCTGTACGATCGACTGCTGGATATGGCCGGCGCCGCGGTCGCCTGGCCGGAGGCGGCGGCAGCGGGCCAGGCACGCTTCCTGGCCGGTCTCGATACATTTCAACGTGCCGGCGCCATGACTAGCTTTGAGGCAGGCAAGCGCGACGATATTGGAGGGCATGGCGACGCGGCGGCACTGCTGGTGCAGGGGCCGCCCGGCACCGGAAAGAGCTATACCACCGCCTACGCGCTGCTGGCGCGGCTACAGGGCGCCCTTGCCGCGGATCTCGAGTTCCGCGTCTTTGTCACCTGCAAGACCCACGCCGCCACCGACGTGCTGCTCAACAAGATCGTGGAGGAACAGGGTACGCTGCGCAAGCTGCAAGCCAGTCACCCAGAGATCTTCGCGGCGTTCATCGACGCGCGCCTGCTCGACATCCCACTCTTCCGCGCCGAGCCCAGGGGCGAGGCCCCTGACGGGGTGCGGCCGCTCTTCAAGAGACGCGAGGGCCGGCAGCCGGGCGATCTCAGCCCGGTCGACCAGATCCTCGGCGAACGACATTGCATTGTGGCCACTACCCCCGGCGGCGCCTACGGCATGGTGAAAGAGGCATACGACGATCTGCTGGGCAACGCGCTCTGTGATTGCCTGGTGCTGGACGAGGCGTCGCAGATGAACCTGCCGGAAGCGGTTATGGCGGCCTTGCTGCTCAAGCCGGGCGGGCAGTTGATCGTGGTCGGCGACCACCGCCAGATGCCGCCGATCGTCAAGCACGAGTGGAGCACGGAGCGGCGCCGCACCTTCCAGCAATACCGCGCTTACGAATCGCTGTTCACCGCGCTGCTGCCGCTGGCCACGGCGACGATCAAGTTCGAGGAAAGCTTCCGCCTGCACCGCGACATGGCGGCGTTCCTGCGCCAGGAGATCTACCGGCACGACGGCATCGCGTACTTCTCCCGCCAGCATCGCCTGTTGCAGCCGCTCGCGCATGACGACCCCTTCGTCGCCGGCGTGCTGAGCCGCGAACACACGGTAATCGTGGTGGTGCATGAGGAATGCGATAGCCAACTGCGCAATCCCTACGAGCAGGCGCTGATCACTCCGCTGCTCGAGGCCCTCGCCGGCCCATACCATCTCGACCCGCGGCACGGCCTGGGCGTGGTAGTGCCGCACCGCGC
>JANWHV010000064.1 GCA_025450255.1 Chloroflexota bacterium
ACATGTTCCGACACGGGCACCGGCGGATGCGTATCGGCATCCGAACGCGCCGAACGGCCGCCTGTTACGCCAGAGGCGGTCGACAACCGGCCTGGAATGCCAAGATCTATCGTCACCATGCCATGGGGCTCCAACCATACCGCCGGCGCCGCCGGTTGCAAGGATTCGACAATGCTGACCACAGCACACCGTAGCCGCGCGTCGCCATGGTTGTGCGCGTCGATACGCTGTCTATCCGGCGAAACCATTATGCTGATGCCGCCAAAGGTGACGCGGTCCTGACCTGGCGCTAACCAGGCGACGTCCGGCCCATCCGCGACGACCAGCGGGCCAATGAAGATCGAAACCTCGGAGTCCTCGGCTACGGCTGCGTCGCCAGGTGGCCGCGGGTACGCTTCAGCCGCCGCAAGCGTGAGGCGTGGCAACATAGCGAGCGGCGTGTTGGCGTGCAGGGCGCGGAACATGTCGGCCGCGGTATCGAAGCGCCGGCGCGGATCGAGGACCAGCGCGCGGTCCACGGCGGCGGCAACATGCGGACTTACCCAGGGTGTCAGGCTTCGTACGGGTGGGAAATCGAACAGCTTGCTGTTCCGCGGATCGCGTCCGGTGAGCAGGTGGTGCAGGGTGGCGCCAAGCGCGTAGAAGTCGCTCGCGGGCTCTGCAAGGCCCTGATATTGCTCGGGCGGCGCATAGCCCGGCGTCCCGATCGCGGTCCCGGTCAACTTCCGCGTGAAAAGACGCGCGATGCCGAAATCTATGACCCGGACCTCGCCTTCGGGCGTCAGCATGATGTTCGCCGGCTTTAGATCGCGAAAGATCATCGGCTGAGGAAGACTGTGCAAGTAGCTCAGGACGTCGAGGATTTGATCCGCCCATGACAAAACCTGGTCCTCGCGTGGATTTCTTCCCTCGCTCCGCGGCAGCACTTCCTCCAGCGTGGCGCCAGGAATCAGGTCCATCACCAAATAATGCAAATTCGCGGCGCTGAACGTGTCATATATTCTTGGCACGGCCGGATGGCGAAGGCCTCGGAGCAGATCGGCCTCACGCTTGAACCACGCCTCCGCCTCCGCCTGCTCCGTGGGCGTGGCATTGGTGGCGAGCAATTCCTTCAGAGCGCGAGGAGCGCCGTCCGATCGAAGATCCCGCACCGCGTATACGGTGCCCATGGAACCGACGGCGATGACGGCGACGATCTCGTATCGAGCGGCGAGGAGAGTGCGCGGCGCCAGTGCCTGGGCGCCGTTAGTCGATGCCATGGGCACGGTCTGAGGGGACTGCGGCTGCGTCAGGTCGATGCCGCAACGTCCACAGAAGCGATTGCCCACCACCGGCGTTCCGCACGAAGGGCAACTATTCGCATCGATCACACGATCAAAGCTTCAAGACGTGAACTTGCGTGGCGTCGAAGGTGTACCAGAACTTGTGCGCGGCAAAATATGCCTCGACGGTAACCTTGTAGATGCCGGGCTTCTTATAGACGTGGTGTACGACGGTACCGCGGACGGTCGGCGATCCGTCACCGAAATTCCAACGCCACGGGTACTTAAAACCTTCGGCGCTCATGGCGACGCGCCGGCGGATTTCGCCAAGCGCCTCGTTTCGGCCAACGTGCAAAGGAAACGGCACCAGAAATGGCGCCCAAACCGACAGATTCTTACCGATCGGCGGCGTGGTGTTGACGACCACGTTATAACCGTTCACGGTAATGGAGGGCACGCCATCAATCGAGCAGGCGTTCGCGTCGCCAGGGGCTCCCAGGGCGGGAAAGGCAACCAGCGCCGCGAATATCAACGCGTAAATTACCGATCGAATGCCGCCCATGCCATACCTCCGGCGCGTGCTCCTACTGCTCGGGATAAAGAGTACCGATCGTGCATACCCTACGCGAAGCGCGACCGGATTGCAAGACCGTACCTGGAATCCTGAGCGTGCCGTATGATCGAGATTGTTATTCCCGCGACACGGCTGGAGCGAATACCGACGATGCGTGCTCCCGTTTTCCGGTGCGTCACCATAGTGCTGGCGATCGCCGCGGCGCGCGGCCAGGTGAATACGGCGCGAGCTTGCGCGATCGACAATGTGCCGTCAATTCGCGCGGACGGACGCCTGGCCGACCTGAATCTGACGCTTCCGACTGACTCCTCCGTGCTGCACTGGGCGCCGTTTATATTTCGCCCGACGTTCAGGGTTGGGCAGCGAATAACCCTGTCGGAGGATGGCGGAAAGCTTGCCCGCTCGCTGCCCCCCGAGATCGTGCATGGCCGCTGGGTCTGGCGTTTCGGCGATGGAGGCTCCACGCGAGGGACTTTGGTCGCGCACCGCTACCGCAAGGCCGGAACATACGTGGTGACGGTGGCCATGCCGCTACCACGCGGCGGCGCCCCATTCGTGTTCGATGCCGTCGTCGTGCGCGTGCGCGGGCGTTAAAAGCGCCATTGCGCCGGTTGTGGTAGCATACCGCACTGGGTGCAAATATCGCACGGAGGGTCTGGATGGGGCGATTGCTCCTGTTGTCGGCTGTTTTTTTTGCCACCGTGGCCGGCTATTTCTTCGTCAGCGCAACCACGTTACCCACGGATAGGCCACTTCTGGCGGCAACGTCGGCCGAGATTGTTATGGCATCCCCGGCGCAAAACGGTACCGGTGCCGCATATCAACCTCTCCACGTCGTAGCGTCAACCGCGCGCGACGAGCGCGAAGCCGTGCGCCAGAGATCGACATCTCATGCCGGCAAATCCGCGGCCGCGCGGCTTGCCGCCGCTCACGACGACGGGCCACCCCGCCACGCTGCCCACCATGGTCTCCGGAAGCTGCCCTTGTTGCACCTGCCCGCGACTTTGCCCAATCGCACCGTGAACGTTCCAATCTTGATGTACCACCATGTGAGCTCAGTAGCGCCGTTGACGGACCTCAACTTTGGCCTTACGGTCACCGACGAGAATTTTGCCGCGCAACTGTCGTATCTGCGAGAAAACGGCTACCACGCCGTGTTGCTCCGGCAGGTTTTCGCCGCCATGTACCAGGGTGCCCGGTTGCCCAGCCGGCCCGTCGTGCTGACGTTTGACGACGGCTATTTCGACAACTACACCGATGCCCTGCCTATTTTGCGCAAATACCACGACGTGGCTGAGTTCAATATCATCAGCGCGTACGTAGGCATCAGCGTCGGCATCAACAGCTACATGACCTGGAGCCAACTCAAAGGGCTGGTAGCCGACGGCATGGAAATTGGCTCGCATACCGTCGACCATCAAGACCTTGGGACGCTCACCACGGACAAGGTCCGTTTCGAGCTACGTGATTCGCGGCATCTCCTGCAACAGAAGCTTGGCGTCCCCGTGCAGTTCCTGGCGTATCCCTCCGGCGAGCCGTTCGACCACGGAAGCCTGGAGACGCAGCAGCGCATCCTGGGGTTGGTGCCCCAGTATGGCTATGTCGGCGCGCTCCTCGACGGGCCCCTCACCAGCGCCCGGCATGATACGCGTCTTCCATTCCAACTCTGGCGCATTCGTGTTGCCGGAGGCGAGGGGATTGGCGAGTTCGCGGCGCTTCTGCGGTCCTGAGCGCCTGCTTCGAGAACACGGTATGCTTTGAGGCATACCTTGTCGCGCGGCGCGAACGCCTTGTGAAGTATGAGGACTATGGTGGCAGTCGAGCGAATCGGCGTCGTCGGTTGTGGGCAAATGGGCTCGGGTATCGCGCAAGCGTGCGCGCAGGCCGCCTATTCGGTGGTCGTGCTTGAGCAGAACCGGGAGATGCTGGATCGCGGACTGGCGCGCATTGACGCGCAGCTTGGCCGCGATGTGGAAAAGGGCAAAATATCGACAGCGGAGCATCAGACAGTCCTTTCCCGCCTCTACGGTACGACCGACATGCAGGCTCTCGCGGACCGCGATCTGATTATTGAGGCGGTGGTGGAGAATCTCGCCGAGAAACAGCGACTATTCTCGGCGCTGGACGCAATCGTGCCGCCGCATGCGATTCTCGCCTCAAACACATCCTCCATGTGCGTTGTGGAAATCGCCGCCGCTACCAGCCGCCGCGATCGCGTTGCCGGCATGCACTTTTTCAATCCCGTGCCTGTCATGCCGGTAGTGGAGATCGTCAGGACGATCGTCACAAGCGACGACTGCATCGCGGCGCTTAGATCCGTGGCGGATCGCCTGGGAAAAACGGTCGTCCTGGCGAAAGATACACCGGGATTCATCGTCAACCTTCTGCTCGTGCCCTATCTCCTCGACGCGATCCGCGCGCTCGAGCACGGTATCGCGACGCGAGATGACGTCGACACGGCGATGAAGCTTGGCTGCGGCCTGCCCATGGGCCCGCTCACGCTCGCGGATTTCATTGGCCTGGATACCCTGCTGTCAATCGGCGACGTGCTACTGGCTGAATTTCACCAGGAGAAATACGCGGCGCCGCCGTTGCTGCGGCGCATGGTTATCGCCGGCCTGCTCGGCAGGAAAAGCGGCCAGGGCTTCTACGACTATCGCCGATGAACGCGCCGGAGCGGATTGACTGGCCCGCCCGCTGGCGCCACATGGTTGGGGCGCGCGCCGACCAGGTAACCGGATACCGCGATGCCGATGCCGGCGACGCCTACTGGAAGCGCCGCGCCGGCTCCTTCGGCAAATCGCACCGGCAGGTCGGCGCCGACGATCCGGTGGTGCGACTGATCGCGAGCCTGGTCTCGCCGAGTGCCTCCATACTCGACGTCGGCGCCGGTACCGGCCGCTATGCCCTGGCGCTCGCGCCGTTAGCGCGCGAGGTGGTCGCGGTCGAGCCGTCCGCCGCCATGGCGGATATCCTGGTGCGCGCCGCCGGCAGCCTCGAGCGAAGCAACCTCAGCGTAATCCGCGATCGTTGGGAAAACGTCTCGTCGCTGGAAGCTGATGTCGTGCTGTGCGCTCACGTACTCTATCCGATTCCTGATGTCGTGCCGTTCGTCCGCGCCTTGCAGGCCGCCGCGCGCACGGCGTGTGTTTTGGTGCTCCGTGCCCGCGGCCCCGAAACGTTGCTGAGCGATGCCTGGTTGGCAATCCACGGCGAGACGCCGCGTAGCGATCCCGGGTTTATCGAGACGTACAATCTGCTCTGGAGCATCGGTATCGCCGCGAACGTCGAAATCGTGCCGCGGACGGAACGTTGGTCGTTCCCGGATGTCGCCGCCGCGGTGGCCTGGGCGCGTGAGATACTGTGGGCTCCGTCGTCCATGACGGACGCGGCGCTCTGGTCGCATCTTGAGGCTCTGTTTCAAGGTGATGCCGGCGG
>JANWHV010000065.1 GCA_025450255.1 Chloroflexota bacterium
CGGTATCCTGTAGACGCTTGATTTCTCCTCGGCACTGGGACTTTATTTCCTCGGCGAGAATGGCCATAACATGCAAGTTTTGCAAGCCCGCCGTTATATACGCCGCTTGGGCATACAGATAGTCACCCGCGAGCACTATCAGATGCGCGTCGATTGCGGGTTGTTCGGTGGGCGCCAGCGCGGCCTGGCCGGCGGTTTGACGGTGCGCGAACGCGGCCACGTCGATGATCTGAACCGCCGCCGCGAATCGCACTACCTCGGCGGGAACTTCGCCGGCAATTGTCTTCGCCAGCATGAGGGCTACGCCGGACTGATACGGATTCCTCGCCCCATCTAGTAGCGTCTGAACGACGTGGTAGAGGTATTCGCCGTCAGTTGCCCCAAGGCTTCGCAGCAGCTCACGCACGTGCGCGGCTTCAACCGCCACGGCGGCAAGGAAGTCGAGTTCGATTTCGCGCCTCGGTTCCATGCCATCACCAACCCAGCAGTTGCGCGGCGTTTGCTTCCACGCATTCTAACAGCGCGCCGAGTTCCATTCCGGCGCTTTCGGCTAGTGTGGCGGCGGTGGCCGCTACGCGCGCGGGCTCATTGCGTGTGCCGCGGAATGGTACAGGCGCCAGATACGGAGAATCCGTCTCGGTAAGCAATCGCTCGCGCGGCAGGCGCGGGACCATTTCCCTCAGGCCCGCGGCGCTCGGATAGGTAAGATTACCTGCAAACGAAATATAGTAGCCGAGGCTCAGAAACTCCTCGGCGAGGGATAGAGTGGCGCTGAAGCAATGAAGAATGCCGCGCACCTGTCCCGTGTAACGGCGGGCGATTGCGAGTATGTCATCATCCGCGTTTCGATTATGCAAAATGATTGGCAGGCCGAGTGTCGCGGCTAACTTCATGTGCCGATCGAGGTGCGATCGCTGCAATTGTGGGTCCGTTCGCACGCGATAATAGTCGAGACCGGTTTCGCCGATTGCCTTGACTTTGCTGTCCCGCGCGAGGTCACCTAGTCTCGATACGTCATCGGCAGGCGTTACGTGATTCGGATGTATGCCCACCGCCGCAAATACACATTCATGGGCGTTAGCGACGCGAAGAACCGTTTCACAGTTGTTCAAATCAATGGCGGGCGCCAGGATACGTCGAACGCCCGCACTGCGCGCTCTCTCAACAATCTCGGCTTCCCCGGCGGTCGAGTCATCCATGAAGTGCGCGTGGGTATCAACATAGGTGTGTGCTGCGGGCGCGGCAGGATCCATCGTCGTGGTCGGCCAGTCCTAACCAGCATCCAGGCGCCCGTCCCGGTCGGGCACCCAGTCTGCTTTGCAACGCAAAGGTCGCGAAGTTCTTGCGCGATGGCAGGGACAACCCGAGTGTGCTCGGGACCCATGCCCCAATTGCCGTAACTATACCATAACTGTCTCGCGGTCTATCGCGGTTGTTAACCGGGAGGCCACCGTAGGGGTCGCTTCCCTAGAACATGAATATGGAGATGAGGCACTGTCTGCCCGCCGTCATCGCCTTCATTAATCACCACTCTAAAACCGCCGACAAGACCCTCAAGCTCCACAACGCGCTGCACCGCGTTTAGTAGTACATTCCAGACTTTATTGTCGCCTGGCAACTCCCTCATGCCCCCAACATGCTCCTTTGGAACGACGAGCACGTGTACAGGCGCCTGTGGCTGTATGTCGCGAAGCGCCACCACGGTTTCATCCTCGAAAAGTTGATTCGAAGGAATTTCGCCGCGCACTATACGGCAGAAAATGCACGATTGATTCAATCATCGATCCTTTTCATGTTTCACACGCGCGACGTTCTCAGGCTGGCGCCGCAATCGTATCGCGAACGCTCCATCGCGGCGCATGGGTCTTTCACCTGAATTGACGCCTTCCAGCTTCTCAGCCTACAATTCTACAACGTGGCGCCCAGCGCGTCCCGCGATGTTGCGCTCCATGCGTATTGACATGACCGTGTGCCGCGCCGGCAGTGCCGTTCAATTCGCGCGATTGTGGCCATCCCGCGTTCCTGACGGCTGGGATAATAGACGGACGCGATCAGCATCAAACCCAACGACCCGGCGCGAGGAGACACAGTGCAACTAGCTATCGATCGCGTGCGCGGTTTCCACGATCTGGATGCGACGGCGTATCGGCGTTTCAGCGTCGTCGTCGGCTCTATGGTCGAGTCGTTTCGGCTTGCGGGCTACGATATGATGGACGTGCCGTTGGTTGAGCATTTGGACCTCTACCTGCGGAAAAACGGCGCCCAGGTCTTGTCAAAGCTCTATGGCTTTACCGATCAGGGGCGGCGGGAAGTAGCACTTCGGCCAGAGTTCACGGCATCGGTAATCCGCGCGCTTGCCGCCTCAGTCGTGAACGCGCCCGAAGCTGTCCGTGTCGCATACGCGGGACCCGTTTTTCGCTATGAGAAACCTCAACGAGCAACTTCTCGACAGTTTACTCAAGCCGGCGTCGAGCTGCTTGGCGAGCCAAGCCCATCGGCGGATGCGGACGTGGTTGCGCTTGCCTGCGGCGCTGCCCTCAGCGCGGGTGTGCCGGCGGTTCGGCTCGTATTGGGGCACCTGGGGCCTCTGCGCGCGCTTCTCGCGCATCTCAAGGTGGACGGCTTTGAGGAGGAATTTTTACTCGAGCACCTCGAATTTTACAATCGCGGCGCCGTGCAGCAACAACAGGTACGGCGGCGCCTTGGCCTGGATATAGACAATGTGGACGCGATCGGCGAAGGCGCATCGCCGTCCGCCCTGGCGGACGCGCTTGAAGGGCTCTCACCCGAGGCCGCTCGCGACGTCGTCAACGGCTTGCTTGGACAAATGGGATTCGATCTGGCCGGGAACACTCGATCACCCGAGGAGATTGTCGAACGCGTGCTTGTGAAGGCCCAGCGCCAGGCCGCGCTTCGCGGCGGCGCCCGCCGCGAAAATCTGCAACGCGCCCTTGAGTTCTGCTCGTCGCTTGGCGCGATGCTAGGCGAGCCGTCGACGGTGCTCGGGGATGCCGAAGCGCTGTTGCGTTCGTTTGGCGTACCGCTCACCGCGTTGAGCGAGCTACGAACCGTAGTCGACCTCTTACATGAGTATGACCTGGCAAATGTGCAGGTCACGCTCGCACCTGGAATGGCTCGAGGCATCGCCTATTACAGCGGTCTCATATTTGAGCTTTATGCGGCGCCCACGGGCCTGGATACGATCGACGATAGCGCGCTTCAGATATGCGGTGGCGGCCGCTACGACACCTTGCCGCGCGCGCTCACCAGTCGACATTCGTTTCCGGCGCTCGGCTTTGCATTTGGCGTGGAGCGCGTGATTCATGCCTTGCGTGCCAATCACGATATCGGCCAACTTGCCGACCGCGTGGCCGTGGTGTATGAAAATAGGCGCATTCGACATGTTGCGTTACGGTTGGCGTCCGAGACTCGGGACGCCGGGATAGTTTCAGTCGTGATGCAAGCCGGCGCTTCGCCCGCGAAGTTTCGTGATCGCCTGGAGCGAGCCGGCTACCGTCTGGCAGTGTACATCAATGCCCGTGATGACGGATCCCCAGATCATCGCATAGCGTCACTCGGCGGTGGCGCCCGCGTCGAGACTGAGGCATTCTTGACCGCGGCCGTGGCCCGCGGATCCTCTTCGGCGGCGGCACCGCAACGGCCCGTGTCGCTAAACGCGGGGATTCCGGAATGACGACTTCGCTGAACTTCGCGGTGCCGAGCAAAGGAGCAATGGAAGAACCGACGCTCCGCTTCCTGGCAGACTGTGGTCTTGCGGTCCGGCGAGGCAATCCTCGGCAGTACAGCGCTAAAATGGCCGGCGCAAATGCCGTGAACGCGGTATTTCAAAGAGCGGCGGATATTCCACGGAAGCTTATGCTCGGGCTCGTCGACGCCGGAATTACGGGGTTCGATATCTTTAGCGAACATGTCGGCGAGACCGACGATGTTGTCGTAGCTGTCAACGATCTTGGCTTCGCCCGCTGCTCTCTCGTGCTCGCGGTTCCCGAGGCGTGGCTCGACGTGGCAACGATTGAAGATCTCGCCGATGTTGCCGCTGAGTTTAAGCGCCGCGGTCGCACGCTACGCGTGGCGACCAAGTTTCCCAGACTGGTACGGCGTTTCCTGATGGGCAGCGGCTTGTCCAGTCATGCATTGGTCGAGGGGACGGGTGCTCTGGAAATCGCGCCCTCAATGGGATACGCCGACATTATCGCCGATATCAATGAGACGGGGACCACCCTTCGGGCTAACCACCTCAAGACGATAACCGGTGGGACCATATTGGAGTCGCAAGCCTGCCTTCTGGTAAGCCGCTCGCGGCTGCTGGCATCTACGCAAAGGCTCGAAACCTTGCGCGGCGTTCTGGAAACGATCGAAGCGCATCAGAGGGCCGGCGAAGTTGTCAGCATCACCGCCAACGTCGAGGCGGATTCAGCGGCCGCGGTCGCGGAGGCGGTACTGCGGAGGCGGGATCTGGCGGGCGTTCGCGGGCCGACCGTTACGCCCGTCTACGATCCGGATGCCGTGGGACGAGTGTTCGCGGTTACCATTGTGCTGCCGCGCTCGTTGCTCGGCGAGGCGAAGGATCATTTGCGGCGCTGCGGCGGCGGCGGCATAAGTGTGCACCGCCCGCTATATCTGTTTGACGAGCGGTCAAACGTGTTCGACGTGCTACGCTCGAAGCTCGTGGAGGCTTAAGCGCGGCCCGCCAGCACTTTGTCTTCTTCGACCCATGTCTCCACGACCACGGCTTCACGATGGAGCCCTGACGTTCTGCGACCGGCCGGACGCTCGGGCGTGCGAAGCTTGCCGTCATACAGGCGCAAAAGCAATTGCGCCAGCTTCTGCGAATCATGGCGAAGCGCGTTCTTCGTGTCCACTACATCGTATTCGATGATCGCCATGCGATCTTGCAACGATGCACGGTCACCCGGATGCACAACCTGGCTCTTCCAAATCCCTGGTTTGCCGGCGCGATAATTGCTGTTGGTGATCACATAGTCGAACAGTTGTCGACCGACGTGCTTCTCAATGGCGCAGACGAAATCGACCGCCGTGTATCCGTCCGTCTCGCCCGGCTCCGTGGCCACGTTGCAAACGAACACCTTGAGCGAGGCACGAGAATCTTCGATCGCGCGGGCGATTCCCGGTACCAATAGGTTTGGCATAACGCTTGTATAAAGGCTTCCTGGACCTACGACAAGCACATCCGCTTCGAGGATCGCGTCCACCGCCTCGGGGTTCGCGGGCGGGGCATCTGGGATCAGATAGACACGCTCGATCGGCTGCCCGCCCTTCGCGACGACGGACTCGCCTTCGACGGTCGATTGATCCAAGAGCTCGGCGGCAAGAACCACGTCCTGAAGCGTCGATGGCATAATCTGACCCTGGACAGCCAATACACGGCTGGACGCGGCCAACGCCTCTTCGAAGCTCCCCGTGATATCGGCCATCGCCGCGATAAACAGGTTTCCGAAGCTGTGGCCCTCCAGGCCCGAGCCTGCCTTGAATCGATAGTCAAGGAGTTGCTTCATCAGATCCTCGACGTCCGCCAGCGCCGCGATGCACTGCCGAAAGTCGCCAGGAGGGAGAATTCGCAGCTCGCGTCTCAGGCGCCCCGAGCTGCCTCCGTCGTCCGCTACGGTAACTACAACGCTCAGGTGGCGAGAATATCGCCGCAAACCGTGCAGCAGCAGAGACATCCCGGTTCCGCCGCCGATTGCCACGATACGCGGACCGCGCAGCAACAATTTATGTTGCGCGACCGCGTCAATGACGGTGTGCGCGCTGGTCGCGGCGAGATCGCTTGGTCGAGCGATAACCGCGACGATGACGCTGTTCAGGTGCCTCAGGGACAGAATTATGGCAACAACGCCCGTGACGAGGAAAAGACCCGCTCTAACCGGACGCGGCAGGCTCTGCAGCGTCACCATGCCCACCCAATCCGGAAACCGGAAATTTTGGTGGTACAGCGCAATCAGCAGGTAGTCAATACCCAGAATGATAATGAGCAGACCCAGGCTGAAAACGAGGAGCCAACGCTTGATAGTACTGCCCGGCGCCAGCCAGGCTGGAATACTCAATGATTCGCTCCTTCACCGGATCCGGACACCCTTGCGGGCTTGTTTCCCAATGTCATCCGAGATTCACTCTAGCAGCGTGGCCGTAGGGTGTCAAACAAGGATCGCGACGGCGCTAGGGGGATTGAATGTGGGGCTATGATATACTTTCAGCGCGTATGGCGGGAAGCCACATGTGGATTGAGGCGTTGTGTGGTCAGCAGATTGTTGACCTATCCAGGAGGCGGTTCGGTTGGCTCGGCGCACTATTCTTACCTCTGAAAAACCAATTCTTCGCATGAAGGCCAAGCCGGTCCAACGCGTAGACCACAGCATCAGGAAGTTACTGGATGACATGGTCGACACAATGCGCGATGCTCCTGGGGTTGGTCTTGCCGGTCCCCAAATTGGCGAGGCGTTGCGCCTTGTCGTCGTCGAGTATGAAGAGCAATTGTTTACGCTCGTCAATCCGGAAATAACCTGGTACTCTCGTGAGATGGTTGACGACGAAGAGGGCTGCCTGAGCATTCCTGGCTATCGTGGTGTCGTTCCCAGATATGTCGCCGTGAAGGTTCGAGCGCGAGACAATAAGGGTAAGCCGACGCAGATTCGCGCCGATGATCATCTTGCGCGCATCTTTCAGCATGAGATTGACCATCTTGACGGTATCCTGTACCCCGATCGCATGGCTCCCGGCGAGCGACTGCGGCCAATTATCGAAGATGACGATGGCGATGAGATCCCCCAACTTACCGCGGAAGCGCGGGCCCACTAGATGAGTACCTCGGCGCGGTCCGCCGTAGGGGCGTGTCCCAGGCCAATTCGCACATAGGCGATTCCCGCCTTGTCCAGTGTCTCCACGGCCGAACGGCCCAGCGCGCCTCGACCGTCCAGTACCGCCCTGAGCGTTGGAAACCCGGTGAGATCCAGTTCGCGGTATGCATCGTGATACGCCTGGATAATAACGCCGTCCACCGCCGGCATCGGGAGCAGTGAAGTCGGTTCGACGCGCAGCGCACTTTGCTCCTCCTCACTGAGGAGCGGGTCATGCCCGAGCACCACGGCATCCCGGCGCTTCAGCTCGCGACGAAGCTTACGCGCGCTGCTGAACGCAGTCTCCTTCACATTTTCGCGATACGTCAGGCCGAGAATGAGAACGCGCGCGCCATCCAGGCTGCCAAGGGCATCCTCAAGCAGATCCACGCCGTGCGCGGCCATGCCGTCGTTAATAGCGCGCGCCATGGGCGGCAGCCTGAAGTCGTCCCAGGAGCTGAATAGAAAATATGGGTACACGGGAATGCAATGACCACCGACCCCGACGCTTGGCCTATGCACATGCGAAAATGGCTGCGTATTGGCCGCTTCGACTACCTCCTGGATATCGAGGCCGTGACTCTCGGCGAAGAGCGCGAATTCGTTTGCAAGCGCGATATTGACGTCGCGATACGTGGTCTCGACAAGCTTCACATACTCCGCTGCCTCGGCGGACGAAAGTTGTTGGACCGGCGCGTCCAGAATCGCTCCATAAAACTCCGCGGCGCGACCCGTGCTATTGGCGTCTATGCCGCCCACGACTTTGGGGTACGCGGCGAGATCCTGAAAAATACGTCCCGAGTATACGCGCTCCGGACTGAACGCCAGCGAGAACTGCGTACCCATGTCGAGCCCCGAGGCGCTTTCCAACAGGTGCGCGAGCCTGCCTCTTGTGGTGCCTACGGGTACGGTGGTTTCAAAGATGACCAGCGTACCCTTGCGTAAGCCGGCGCCGACAGCCAGCGTCGCGGCATCGATATGCGCGTAGTCAATCTCCAGTGCGTCAGTCAAGCCGACCGGCACGATGACGATGACGATTGACGCGGCGCGAACAGCGCACGCGGTATCGGTGGTGGCGGAAAGCTTCCCTGCCTGGACCGCCTCGGCGAGCGCCTCGGCAAGCCCGTGCTCCGAAATAAATGGCGCGGCGCCGGCATTAACGGCATCCACTACGCGCGCGTCGATATCGCACCCAGTTACCGTGAAACCAGGGCGCGACGCACACGGCACTGCCAGCGGCAGACCAATCTTTCCCAGGCCAACCACGCACACATTATTCACGTTTGAGGGCTCCCGTTTATACGGTGTACATGCTGCTGTTCCGGCCTAATCGGCCGGCAAACGTCGTCTGGCGTCAAGCACGGCGCCCGTGCGCCCCGATTGCACGATGAGGGTAGCCAGGCGAAGAGCTTCAAGACCGTCCTCCGCCGTTACGATCGCGTGCTCAGCGGTCTGTTC
>JANWHV010000066.1 GCA_025450255.1 Chloroflexota bacterium
CAGCGTGACGGCGTGCGCGTAGGCTACTAAACCAGAGCCACCGTGGGATGTGTTTACTCCAGGCACAAAGGCATGTGCGTTCCAGCTTGGCAGCGGTATAGGGCCGCTATGTGGTGGATGGCGGCAAAGCGCGCATCATCATTGCCTTCTCGAATGCCGGCGTCGCAAGATAGGAGCGCACCCGGCCGAAATACGGCGCGGGGATCGCCCACCATGAAGCGGAAATGGCGGGCGCATGAGGCAAACGCCCGCGGGGATGCCGAGACGGAGGTGGAACGGCTGCGCCGGGAGATCGATCGTCTCGAGGGCTAGCGTGCCCCGCCAGAGCTTGGAGGCCGGCGCTCTAGCCGCGCAGCACCGTGATACCCGCCGCCTGGTAGGGCGCCAGCGCGTCGTCGCCGGCCCCATGCTCGGTTATCAGATGCGTGAGCATGTGTATGGGGCCGATCACATAGGGCGCGGCGGTGCCCAGCTTGCTGCTGTCGGCGACTGCCACGACCTCGGAGGCGCCGGTGATCATCGCGCGCTTCACGTGCGCTTCCTCCAGATCCAGCACGCTCAGCCCGACCTCCGGATGGATGCTGCAGATGCCCAGGTAGCAGATGTCGGTGCGGATCATGTGCAGCGCTTCCACCGCCATGGCGCCGAGCAACACCAGGTCGGGTTTCAGCAGCCTGCCGCCGATCACGATTATCTCGATCCGCGGGTGCTCGGCCAGCGTTACGGCAATGGCCGGGCTGTTGGTTATCACCGTCGCCTGAAAATCCGGCGGGATCTCCTGGGCGATGCGCAGCGTGGTGGTGCCGCCGTCGAGCAGGATCACCTGGCCCGCGCGCAATAGCCCCACCGCGGCGCGGGCAATCGCCTGCTTTGCCTCCGGCGCCTGCCGCTGGCGCAGGATATGGCTCGCCGTGGCGGGCGAGCGGGGCAGCGCGCCGCCGTGGACGCGCTGCAACAGGCCCGCTTCGCCCAGATCGCGCAGGTCACGCCGCACCGTATCCTCGGACACGCCGAGCGCGATGCTCAGGTCGGTTGCCACGATCTTGCCGTCGCGCCGCAGGGTCGAGAGGATGTGCAGGTGCCGTTCTTCTCGCAGCATGGTTGCTCTATCGTGCGTGTTTCTTCGTGTTTTTACTTGACTTTGCGTGTATCCGCGTCTACCATCCTAACACGATGAGCGAATGCTTGCCAGTGGCGCCGCGGATGCGATATGGATAGCAGTGTAGCGAGAGACGTGCCCCGCCCAGCGCGGCTCGCCGTTGCCGCGATGTTCTTCATCAACGGCGCGGTGCTGGCAAGCTGGGTGCCTATAATCCCCACCGTGCAGCAAAACCTTTCCCTGAGCACCGGGGCGCTGGGCATCGCGCTGCTCGGCATGGCGGCCGGCGCCCTCCTGGCCATGCCCTTTGCCGGGTTGGTCTCGGCGCGGCGAGGCAGCGGCGCGGTGACGATGGTAGCGGGGCTGATCTATTGCGCCATGCTCCCCTTACTCCTGCCGGCGCCGGCCTTGCCGGTCTTGTTGCTGGTGCTCTTCGTCTTCGGCGCCGCGAACGGCTCCATGGACGTGGCGATGAACGCGCAGGGCGTGCTGGTCGAACGGCGGTATCGGCGGCCAATCATGTCGTCGTTCCACGGACTCTATAGCCTGGGTGGGTTCGCCGGCGCCGTCAGCAGCGGCATACTCGCGGCAATCGGCGTCCCCTCGGAAATCCGGCTGCTTGGCGCCGCCTGCCTATCTGCCGGCGGCATCCTGATCGCGGCGCGCTGGATGTTGCCGGCGGCGGGCGAGGCCACGGCCGGCGGGCCGGCGTTCGCGCGCCTGAGCGGCCCGCTCGTGGCCCTGGGCATCGTGGGCTTTTGTTCCTTTGTCGGCGAGGGGGCGATGGGAGATTGGAGCGCCGTCTATCTGCGCCACTCGCTCGCCGCCGGGCCGGCCCTTGCCTCGGCCGGCTTCGCGGCCTTCGCCTGCACCCTGGCCGCCATGCGCATGACCGGAGATCGTTTGGTGCAGCGCGCGGGCCCGGTGCGCGTGGTGCGCTTTGGCGGCCTACTGGCCGGCGCCGGCCTGGGCGTGGCCTTGCTCGTGGGGCACCCCGTGGCGGCGATTATCGGCTGCGGCCTGGTGGGGTGCGGGCTGGCGAACGTGGTGCCGGTCTTGCTCAGCGCCGCCGGCCGCGCCTCCCATCTCGCGGCGGGGCCCGCGATCGCCGCGGTGGCGACGGCCAGTTATTTCGGCTCCCTCGCGGGCCCGCCCGCGATCGGCTTTACCGCGAACGTGGTAACCCTGCCCTACGCGCTCGGTCTTGTCGTCGTCTGCTGCGCGGTGGTCACCATCCTCGCGGGCACCGTCGCGGGGGTAGATCAGGCGCGCACTCGGCCCTGAGCCCTACTACGGCTAATCTTCGCGGGCGGCCTTACCGAAGGGGTCGATTTGATGGTGGTACACTACGGGCACAAAGATCGTGCCCCGATGTTTTTGTCGCCTTCGTGCCCGAGCACTCCCGGTCCTTTTACAAGGTCTCCACCGAAGGGAGGCGCGATGACCACGCACCGCTACGATCCCACGCACTACCACGTGACCATCGGCGCCCACGAGTCCGTATTGCGCATAGCCGATGGCGACACAGTGCGCACCACCACGGTGGACGCCGGTGGCGCGGACGCGAGCGGCCGGCGAGTGACGCCGCGCGGGAACCCGATGACCGGCCCATTCTATGTCGAGGGCGCTGAACCGGGCGATACGCTTGCGGTGCATCTGCACCGCTTGACACCCAATCGCGAAAGCGGCTGGAGCCGGTCGGTATTGGCGGCCAACGTAGTCGACCCCTGGGCCGTGTACGATCTGCCGCGAGAGGCGCCGCTGGCCGACTGGCGCCTGGATACGGCGGCCGGCACGGCCACGCTCAGATCGCCGGAAACGCGTCTCGGCGCCCTGGCCGTACCGATGGCGCCGATGCTCGGCTGCTTCGGCGTAGCGCCGCCAAATGGGCAGGCCATCTCCACCGCTACCTCCGCCGAGCATGGCGGGAACATGGACTACCGGGGCTTCGTAGCCGGCGTCACCGTCTTCTTCCCGGTCTTCGCGCCCGGCGCCCTGTTCCACCTGGGCGATGGGCACGCGGCACAGGGCGATGGGGAAATTGTGGGCACGGGAATCGAGACCTCCTTCGAGGTGGAGTTCAGCGCGCGCGTGCTGAAGGGCAAGCAGATCGCCTGGCCGCGGGGCGAGAACGACGAGTATATCTTCACGGTGGGGAACGCGCGCCCGCTCGACCAGGCGCTGCAGCACGCCACCACGGAGATGACCCGCTGGTTGGAGCAGGATTATGGGCTCGACGCCATCGGCGCCGGCATCTTGCTCGGCCAGTGCGTCGAATACGATCTCGGGAACGTCTTCGACCCGGCCTATACCATGGTATGCAAGCTGCGGAAACGGTATCTTGTGGGGTTTTAAGGCCAGGTCGATGCGGCCGATACGCGGATGGCGTTGCTTCAGGTGGCTGGACAGCGCATGACCGCAAGGATCGTGGCATATGAGAATAGCGGCCGCGGCTGGCTCAGGAGGAGCGGTCGGAAACCACGCGCATCATCGCCGCCACCCGCTGCTCCACCGGATCGCCGGCGGCGTCGAGTTCGTCGATCACCCGCTGCTGGTCAACTGCCGGCCGGTTCTGGCTCAGCTTGAACTTCCCCTCCAGACGGTCGATCGGGATTTCGAAGGCCACGATACCCCGCATCATCTTCCGCATGTACTGGTCGGGAAGGTCCATCGGCCACGGCGCTGCGAATGCCGCCTCGTGCGTGCCCACCAACTCGCCCAATATCTCGCGGACCCGCGCAGTATCGGCGATCACCTGGGGCACGCCATAGGCGTGTACCACCATATAGTTCCAGGTGGGGACACTGGGATGCGCCATGTACCACGACGGCGTGATATAGGCGTGATCGCCCTGGAAGATCACCAGCGCCTCCGCGCCTGACGCGAAATCCCGCCACTGCTCGTTGGCTCGGGCCATTTGGGCGACGAGGCTGCCGCGATCGCCGGCGTCGGGATAGACCAGGAACGGCAGATGGCTGGCCAGGGGGCGCCCTTCGTGCGTGGTCACCAGGGTCGCGAAGCTGAAACGCCGCATCAGATCGGTGAGCAGGGCGCGATCGGTCACCTCGAAATGCTTTGGCGTATACATGCACTCTCCTCCCACGTGGCCGCCGGCACGGTACCTCCCCTCTATGATAGGGGACGCCGCTGGTGTATGGCGGATCGCTGGACACGGGCGGCCAGATACCGCGACATGTCCGTGACACACCTCACCGATACAGGTCGTCGAGCGTCCAGCCGTGGAGGCCCGGCGTGCTTGTCAGGAGCTGTGCCATGTCGGGGCTGAAGCCAGCGGCGGATACAAAGACGTATCCGGCGGAGTGTTCGGGGATAAGAGATTCTCTTCGATCTTCGAACGCCCCTGTGCTGATCACCTGAGAGTACACCCTATCCGAAAAGCAGATTGAGCGGCAGCGCGAAACCCGGCAGCAGGGCATCCTGAAGGACATCATCGCCACGCACCACGCGCGTCGGCGCGTCGGCGCTATGCACGTGGACCGCGCGCTGATCGGGATAGACGCACCAGACGCGCGTACCACCGCCCGCGAGGTAATCCTGCACTTTCTCGGCAACCGCGCTCGCCCGATCGCTCTCGCTGATAATCTCCACCACCAGAGCTG
This sequence comes from Chloroflexota bacterium, assembly GCA_025450255.1. The sequence goes on from JANWHV010000066.1 coordinate 4,720, forward strand.
GCACGCCCGGAAAATACTCATGCTCATCCCATACAATCTGGGCGAGCTGCTCGCGTGGGATATAGACCACATCGGCGCCACGGATCATCGCCGGATCGTCGGGAACGGCAAATTGCAAGCCTATTTCCCCACCCCCGACCCGGCCAACCAGGGCGTTACGTGCCTGAAGGCCCTGTCGCGGCTCCCAGCCTATCGCCAGGGCACGTTCATGCAATAGGCGATCTATCGCCGCGATCATCGCGGCCTCAACGAATCCATGCCTCCCTTTAGGTGGTGGCATACCACGCACCTCGCCTCGTACCAACTCATGGCGCTTGCCGTCGTTCGGCAGCGCCAGAAACTCATCGACCGTCACACGTTGCTGTACAGCCATCCGCGCGCCCTCCGAGCACACTATACCCGATGCCATATATTCTCGCGCCACGGTCGTC
>JANWHV010000067.1 GCA_025450255.1 Chloroflexota bacterium
ACAGGGTTTTACACCCTCAAAAGCACACGTCTTCACCTATGACGCCCTTGGATCCAAAGGTATTATCGACGTGGGGAGCATGGCGTTGGGGGCAAGCTTTTCCATCCATGCGGCGCCGTATTCAATAACCCTACTCGATCTCGCGCCGGCCGCGTGAAAGGGCTCACGTCACTATGTCTCGCGGCTCTCAATGATATGGAGGCGTTTCCTGGCAGTGGAACGGTATTGAACGTTCATTATCCGGATGGAATTTCATGTCGTGTAATTCGGAACGCAGTGAGACGGGATGGCCATGATGGACAATAAGGCGCGCAGCATCGTAACCGGAGTCGGGGGCTTCATTGGCTCGCATCTCGCCGAGCATCTATTGGAGCTTGGGCACGAAGTAATTGGCATCGATTGCTTCACCAATTACTACGATGTGCGCTTGAAGCATTCCAATCTCGCGACACTGCTCGGCATGCCCGGATTTACATTGGTCGAAGACGATCTGACGACCATGGACGTATCGCCGTATCTCCGTGGTTGCGATTTCGTGTTCCATCAGGCTGGTCAGGCCGGCGTGCGCGCGAGTTGGGGAGAGAGTTTCATCCAGTATACGAACCACAATATCCTTGCCACCCAGCGACTGCTCGAGGCGTTAAAAGGCCAGCCGATTAAAAAGCTTGTCTTCGCCTCATCGTCCTCGGTCTACGGCAATGCCCGGCTGCCCATGCTGGAGACCGCGCTGCCGCAGCCGGTATCTCCATATGGCGTTACAAAATTGGCGGCCGAACATCTCTGCTATTTGTACCACGCGAATTATGGCGTTCCATATGTTGCCTTGCGATATTTTACCGTTTATGGTCCGCGCCAGCGTCCCGATATGGCGATCAACAAGTTCATCCGCGCCATAGCAACGGGGAATCCGATCACGGTATATGGTGACGGGACACAGAGCCGGGATTTCACCTACGTTGAAGATATAGTTCGCGCAAACGCGCTGGCGGCAACCGCGCCAATTTCTGATGGCGTCGTCAACATCTGTGGCGGTTCGCGAATAACCGTGGCTGAATTGCTGCGTACGATGCGCGATACAATCGGCCGTGAACCCCGTCTCGAATATATTGCGGACCAGCGCGGCGACGTAGGACACACCGGGGCCGACTCCAGCCGAGCCCGAAGGCTGCTTGGCTTTGTGCCTCGGACGCGCCTTGAAGACGGCTTGCGCGCGCAGATTGCCTGGCAGCTTGAGTCGTTGCCCATCGAATCCGTAGCATGAACATTTGTCTGATTTCCCGTGAGTACCCCACCGATGACCATCTCGGCGGCATTGGGACGTACACGGAAAAGACCGCGCGCGCCATGGCCGGGCTTGGCCACGACGTGCATGTGATTACGGAAACCTATGCCGGTAAGCCCTCCGGGATCGAGCACGGCGTTCACGTAATCAGGCTGAACGAACCGAAGGTTCGACCACGACTTGTTGTTCGGTCGCGCCAGGTCGCCCAGGCCATCGCGCGCCTTCCTCGACCACCGGACATCGTTCAGGCGTGTGAATGGCAGGCCGAAGGCTTCTGGTACGCCATGCGTGGAGGGAGACGCTCGAAGTTGGTGACGAGGTTGGCAACGCCGGGATTTCTCGTCGACCAATTCAATTACTCAGCACGCTTCACAAAGCCAAGCCGCCCGATCGACGTGGCCCGTGCTCGCGCGGTGGAGTGGGTCGAGCGCCTGCAAACAGCGCGTAGCGACGCCATTATTTCGCCGACCATGGCGCTAGCGGACATCGTCTGTGAGCGTTGGCGGATTCCGCGGGAACGCGCGGCAATTATTCGAACCGGCGTCGATTTTGCCGGCCGATACGCCTTCGAGGCGCATCCGCTGCCGGAATCGCTCCAGAACAAACAATACATGCTATACTTTGGCCGTCTCGAGGAGCGTAAGGGTGTTCATATTCTCGCCGAGGCATTGAACGGCGTTCTCGACGCCTTTCCCCATATGCACATGGCTTTTGTCGGACTCGACATGGGCCACAACGGCCAGCCCATGCGCGCGTTCATCGAAGAACGGAATCCTCGGCACAAAGATCGCTTGCTATTCTACCCAAGGCTGCCGCACAAGAATCTCTATCCGGTGCTGCAACATGCGGAGGTCGCGGTTCTGCCGTCACTATGGGAAAACCTCGCGAACACGTGTCTTGAAGCGCTGGACATGGGTGTACCAGTTATAGCCACGCGTGGCTGCGGCTTTGGCGAAGTGATCGACGATGGCCGAAACGGTCTGCTCGTGCCGCCGGGCGACGCCTTGGCACTGGAACAGGCGATGGCGTCCATTCTGCGAGACGGCGCCAGGCTTATAGAAATGCGAGCGGAGGCGAAGGCCAGCGCGGCCTCGTTTAGCCTGGAAACCGTGACGCGCCATCTGCTCCAATTCTATGAGCAGTTAATCGCGGTACCGCGGCCCGCGCGTCGCGAGGCTGCCGTTTCACCAAGCGATGTAGAGATGCGCTTCAAGTTGTGAGGCGCCTTGTTTTCTGGCGTTAGTATCTCGAGGCGACGCATGATTCAGCGCGATGTGTTCACCAGTGGGCGGTATATCGAGCAATTCAAGCCTGACGCACCGGACAATCCATTTCAAGGCATCTACGACGCGAAGCGCCAAGATTTGTTGCGATCCGTGGGGTCAGCACTCGCGCCGGATGACAGGATCCTCGATCTGGGCGGTGGCATGGGTCGAATGGCCGTGCCGCTGGCACGGCGAAACTCCGTCGTATTGTGCGATCTGTCCCCCGATATGCTGACGCTGGCCGAGCGCGCGGCCGCCGAGGCTCAGGTGCCTTCTAACAACCTGTCGACCAGGTGCGTCAACGCGGCGGACCGTCTCCCTTTCCACGATCGTCACTTCGACCACGTGCTTGCGATAGATCTGCTGGTCCACTTGCCCGATCCGACGGCGGCCCTCCGCGAAATGGCGCGTGTTCTCAAGCCAAACGGCGAACTCTGGGTCGACATGACAAACAGCACGCCGTTCTGGACCCTGAGGTATCCGCGTTACGTCGGGCGCCGGCCGGGTAGATGGCTTCGTACATGGCGGGGCGGTGGGGTGCTGCCCCAATGGCAGAGCATCGTGCATCATCATTCACATCGCGAATTCATGGCGATGCTGGCCCGCGCGGGGTTCACCGTGGTCGACGAGTATGCGTATGGCCCTGGCTGGTGTCCGAAGTGGTTTCTAGCGCGCTGCCGCCACCAATCGAGCCGCGCCTGGTGACACATGCGCAAGGCAGGCCAAGGCTGCTTCTTTTTGTGGCGCCTTTTTCGTTCCGCCAGAAAAGTGCCGTCGCCGTGACCCTGGCCTGGCTTGCGGAAGCATATGACCACTCGTTTGAGCTCTACTATGATGATTATCACGCAGGGACGCATTACGGCGGCGGCGACCCAAGGCATGCCGGACGCGGCACGCTAAGCGGCGGCCTGGTCAGCGGCGCCCGCCACGTCGAAGCGCTACAAGAGGCGTTGCTGCGTTTCCAGACTACCGCAATCTGCTGCGGCGATGTCGCGTTCGCGGCGGTGCTTGACAACGCGGATGCCGCGGGCGGCACGGTCAACATATCGTTGCCCACAACCGATATCGCGGCACTCTACCGCTCGGTCTTTGATTCCTTCCAAACGGCATGTCCGGGCCAGGCAGTTATGTTGGATCGATCGCCGTCCCCGGCACTTGAGGGTATAGATGCTTATTGCTATCCCGAGGTTTTCTATCGCAAGGCTCTGGGCATCGAGGCTTCGATTTCCCAGGCTGAACTTCAGGCACTGCACGATATGGGGGTGCGCGAAATACTCGCGTGCGGCGTGGCCGGCCCCCGGACCGAGGAACTGGAGGCACTTGGCTTTGCGGTCAAGAATCTCGACATCATCCGCCCGGACGATGATTACGCCACCGTCACGCACAGGTTGTCGTGTGCATGGAAGAAGCAGCGAGGAGGCTTTCTGCTGGGCGATCCGGTGCTCGCCGCGCACTGGCTGCCGGCCGCCTGCCGAGAGCGCCGGTCCATGGTCTACAGCGTTCCGCAGTCACGCGTAATCGGGCTCCTTCAGGACGACCTCAAATTGAACCGCGCGCCGATACTTGGTAGGCAATTCGAGGACGGCGATTTCTTTACCCTGTCCTCCCTGGGGCAGTCGTTTCAGCTCGTCGATCCATGTCGTCCGCCACTGCCGGTCCTTGGAACCCACCCGGCGCGCTTTCCTGCTCACGCGCCCAACCCCACTGCGGGCGATCCCACCGACGAGCAGCTACGCGAGTATGCGCGGCAGGGACGAGTGTTGACCTCGCTCGTGTTCTGGACAGGCATGCTCCGTGAAACTGAAAACCTTTACCTTATCGCCGATTTGCTGGCGATCACGGGGCTGCGCGCGGGTCTAGCCTGGACGGTGCAGTCCATCGCCTGCCGGCCGCCGGCGCTTGACCTGATGATGGTGCCGGTGGACCAAGGCGGACTCTATCCACACGTGGAATTGTTGCTGGCGAGCTGCGGCACTGGCGCGGCAATTGAATCGCTGTTAACCGCGGACCAACTTGCCGCGCACCTTGGCCAGGCACGGGCGGCTCTTGATTCGCTCGGCTTGCCCGAAGGCTGGCAGCCGACAGGGTGGTGGCCGACGTTGGACGTTCGGCTGGTACGGCGCGGCGGCCGCGATACCGTGAAATCAGTTCAAGTGCTGAACCGGCCTCCGTTTCTGCGGTTCCGGTACGCCAGGAGCACGACGCGCCACGCGCCCGCCGAGCCGCGACGCGGAAATGACAGCAATGACGAGAACGCGGGCGCCATGCGCGCTCAATTACGTCTCGACGCACGAGCGATCGCGCGGAGGGCGCGAGGCGCCATCAGGAAGTCGCGATTGGGGAACCTCTTCGAGGCCTATCGGCCGTACGAGCATTACATGCCCGGCGATGTGAACCCCACACTGATGGCCGTCGCCAGGCAAGCTGGATTGACCTACGCTCTCACGAAGGCCGGGTTTGGCAAGGCCCCACACTGCGTGTTCCGCGATCGAGAATTCGTCGCGCTCAATTACACAGCTGGGCATTGGGATGGCTGGACGCCGTTTGAAACCGTCGACCACGAAGCCGATATTCGGTCAGCGGAACGGCGCTTGCTTGCCGGCCAGAAGCCAGGCTGGCTGCTTGGCTCAATCGATAGTTGCCTCTGGATGTTTTCGGGAGAAGTGTGGCGTCACGCGCCCCGCATGCTTGCCCTCGCGCAATTCGTCGCCCAGGGTGGGGCGAGCGGCAAACTCGTGAACGTCAGGCCCGCGGTGATTGCGCGCTATGCCCGCATATTGAGCCAATAGCACGCGAGTAGTGTCGTCTCGACTTTTGTTTACCACGCTCTGCACTGGGTCTTGACAGCACGGTGCTACGCTGTCGTCTGGGTACCGCAAGACGGTGGGCGAGCCCTGACTTCCGAGCCTGCCCTGCATCGTTTACGAATCGCAGAACCCGATCACGGCGCCGCGGTAGCGTCGGGTGCGGTTAACCGGAGAACAGACACGCATGGTGAACGAGCGATTGGGCGACACGATATCGCGTATTCTGGTGACCGCGTATGGTCACACGGCGGACACGCTCCCTTCGGGTCCGTGCCTGGCGGCGCTTCGGAGTGTCTATCCGAGTGCTGAAATTCACATGCTGGTCGTTGCCGAGGTCGCCGATCTCTGGCGGGCCTGCTCATATGTCGATCGCGTGCTCGTCATGCGTGACTTTCGCCTCAAGGGTACGCGCCTGGCGCGAGTAGAAC
>JANWHV010000068.1 GCA_025450255.1 Chloroflexota bacterium
CGATCGGAGAATACATAGGTGCCCGGACGGATCTCCGTAATGCCCTTGATCTGGGCGGCGAATGGGCCCGTCGGCGTGCCGCCCACCGATAGCTCCGGCACGGCAAAGCCCTCTTTTCGGAGCAGGCCGGCGATGTCGACCAGTTGGGTTCCCTCGTCGTAGCCAACGCGCTTCACGCCGTCAAGGTCGGGTTCGGCGGTGCTCTGGCCGGAGTAACACATCAGCCCCACCAGCTCGACTGCGGGGAGCGACTCCATGCGGCGCGCCAGATTGAGCGTCTCGGCGGGGCCTTGCAGGCCGCAGCGGCCCATGCCGCTATCCACTTCCAGGCGCACCTTGATGCGCAGGCCGTGGCGCGCCGCCGTGCGCGAGATGCCCTCGACTACATCATAGGAGTCCGCGGCGACGCGGACGCTGACGCGCCCGGCAAGCGCGCAGAGGCGCTCCCACTTTGCCTCGCCCCAGAGCGGGTATGCGATGTACAGGTCGTCGAACCCCTGATCGGCGAACATCTCCGCCTCGCCCAGCTTGGCCACGGTAAGGCCCGGACTGCCGGCGGCAAGCTGCATACGGCCAATTTCCGGTATCTTATGGGTCTTGGCATGTGGGCGGAGATTGACGCCCGCCGCGGCGGCGATACTCGCCATGCGCTTGATGTTCGCGTCAAGCCGGTCAATATCGACGAGCACGCTGGGTGTGTCGAGTGCCGAGATTTGCACGGTACCTCGCCTTTCGCGCCGGTGCGGTGAACACGCCGCCGAGAGCCGCGACTCGACGTGGCCCATGGGCGGCATCCGGGGATAGTCCCATAGGATGCATGGTCCGTCAAGCGGCGTCCCTGCTTGCAAGGCGTTGCGCTCACCTGCTATACCAGGCACAGCCATGCGACATTGGCCGTTCTCCCCGGAAACCGCGTGCCGCCCGCCGGGGCCCCAGCTACGAAGGAGTAGCCATGAAATCCGACATCGAGATCGCGCAAGCGGCCATTCCCAGGCCCATCCTCGAAATCGGCGCCGCGGCGGGCCTGCTGGATGACGAGCTCGATCTCTACGGCCGGTATAAGGCCAAGGTGCTGCCCACCGCGTTCGAGCGCCTGGCCGGCCATCCCGACGGCAAGCTGGTTATCGTCACCGCGATCACGCCGACCGTGGCGGGTGAGGGGAAGACGACCACCACGGTGGGGCTTTGCCAGGCGTTGTGCGCGATCGGGAAGCGGGCGGTGGCGACCATTCGCGAGCCGGCCATGGGTCCCGTGTTCGGCGTAAAGGGAGGCGCCGCCGGAGGCGGGTATTCGCAAGTGATCCCGATGGAGGACATCAACCTGCACTTCACGGGCGATTTTCACGCCATTACCGCCGCGAACAATCTGCTGGCGGCGCTGATCGACAACCACCTGCAACAAGGCAATGCCCTGGGCATCGATCCACGGCGCCTCACCTGGCGCCGCTGCCTGGATGTGAACGATCGATCGCTCCGTTCGATTATCAGCGGCCTGGGCGGGCCAAGCGAGGGCATACCGCGCGAGACGGGCTTCGATATCACGCCGGCATCGGAAATCATGGCGATTTTCGGCCTGGCGGAAAACCTGTCCGACCTCGAGGAACGGCTTGGCCGCATCGTGATCGGCTTTACGCGGGCCGGAGCACCGGTACGCGCCTCCGACCTCAACGCCCAGGGCGCGCTTACCGTGTTGCTGAAGGACGCGCTGAACCCGAACCTGGTACAGACCCTGGAGGGTGGGCCCGCCCTGGTGCATGGCGGCCCATTCGCCAATATCGCGCATGGCACCAACACGATCCGGGCCACGCGCCTGGCCTTGAAGCTGGGCGAGTACGCGCTGGTGGAGACGGGCTTTGGCGCCGACCTCGGCTTCGAGAAGTTCTGCGACATCGTGGCTCGCCAAACCGGCCTGCGGCCCGACGCCGCGGTGGTGATCGCCACCACGCGCGCGCTGAAGCTGCACGGCGGCGCGGACAAGAACGATTTGAAGACCGAGAACGTCGACGCCGTCATGCGCGGCATGCCAAACTTGCTCCGCCACGTGGAAAACGTCGCCCTGTTTGGACTGACCGCGCTGGTGACAATCAATATCTTCCCGACCGACAGCGAGGCTGAACTGCGGGCGATCGAGGATGCACTGGCGCGCGCGGGCGTGGCCGGAGCGCGCTCGGATATCCATGCCCGTGGCGGGGCGGGCGGCAAGGAGGTAGCCGAGCGCCTGGTCGAATTGCTGGACGGTTCTCGCCCGACCGAGGAGTTCCGCCCGCTCTATGACGACGCGCTGCCGTTGCGACAAAAAATAGAGACGGTCGCCACGCGGATCTACCGCGCCTCGGGCGTGGACTTCGTGGGCACGGCGCCGAAAGATCTGGCGTTGTACGAGAAACTCGGCTACGGGCATCTGCCAGTGTGTATCGCCAAGACGCAGTATTCGTTTTCCGATAACGCGGCGCTGCTGAACGCGCCGGAGAACTTTCGCATCAGCGTGCGATCGGCGCGGCTCTCCGCGGGCGCCGGCTTCGTCGTGGCGCGGAGCGGCGAGTTCATGACGATGCCGGGCTTGGGGTACGTGCCGGCGGCGGAGCGGATCGGCATTGGCGCCGACGGGCGGGTGACGGGCCTTAGCTAGCCGGCCCTCGTTTGGTGCGATCCGGCGCGGTTCAGGCGCCCGCATTAGATAATGAGGTACACCAGCACGACCACGATCCCGAATATCACCGCGCCCGCAATCCATCGGCCCTGGCTGCCTGGCCCCACCAACGCCACCACCAGTCGTGCCCGTGCGTCCGCAAAGCGGTTCATTGGCTCGGTCGCGGGATCCGGCGCCCATCCCAACATGCGCTCCACGGCGAGCAGTCGCTGTTGGCGCTCATCCTGCGCCTGGGCCGTAGCAAGCAGTGCCTGGCCGGTTTCACGCGTGGCGGCCTCTATCTGGGCCATGATCCGCCCGAACCCTAGCAGGGAGACTGCTTCAGCGATCGAGATCCGTACATAGGAACACGCGAGCGCGCCGGTCTGGCCGGCGAGTTGTCGCTCGACGTGCGGCGAGACGCGCGCCCAGCAGCATGGCGCGGCGTCGATCAGTGCCTGCTCGTCCGCGCTGGGCTCTTCGAGCGCCGCCAGGTGGGCAAAGCGGCCCAGTTCCAGATGGTAGGGAAGCGGCCTGCCGGATTGCTCGGGCGCGAAGCGCAAGGTGGAATTGGCCTTATGCGCCCAGATGGGCTCGCTCGCGTTGAGGATGGTCGTCAGCGTCCACGTCTCACGCTCGAGCAAGTCCGCCTCGGCGCGGGCCTGCTCCTCCTGATAGTACGCAAAGGTATGGAATGCCTGGTCCAACATTGCCTCACTGCACGCCGCCCGTTGAAGATCCGCTGACTTGTCCATGCCCGCATCTCCGGCACGGTCCCGACGCTGTCTCGCAAGCGCGTCAGGCCCGTGCCACTGCTGATTCCTCGGAGGTGAGGCTGCCTACTGGCCGGCTCGGATGCCCGGCTGGCTGTACTTGTGCTCCATATCGTCGTTCACGTCCGCCCTCGGGAAACTTGCGACCATTCACCGAGGCGTTCCTCTCGCGCCGGTGAAGTCACTCGCACAACTGGCCGGCGGCGCACGCGCCATGATTGCATTGTGTCACGCCAGGTGTCCAGCGTGGATCATCCGAATGAAGGAGGAGGGAGCGAAACTGGGCTTAAGTCTACGGTGGTCATTGCACCACCACCCGCCCGCGGTCTACCGCCGGCGGCCGCCCGCGCTATCGCCTGAAGGACCACCAGGTCCTGCCGCGCATCGGTTGCCGAGGTCAGCACGGCGCGTTCTTGCACCACACAGTCGTGGAAATGGAGTAGTTCCAGCTTGAAAGCCTCTTCATAGGAGACGGTGATCCGCTCCTCCCGCGTCGCGCCCATATCCATTCGCTCGACCAGGAGCTTCGTCGGCTCGTTACGAAGGAATGGGGAGGGGAAGCGCAGCGTGACCCGATCGGTCGGCGCATAGAATGCCAACTCCTGGCTGTAGTGCCGTAGCTCTGGAAGATTCACCCAGGTGAGCACGCAGCGCACGTCGTCCGGGTAGCGCAAGACGGCGGTCAGGCCCTCGCCGTCCAACCAGGTTTCGGCGCTTGTCACCTCCTCGGGCTCGCCAAGCAGGCCGCGCAGCGCGTTGACCTCGTGGACGAGGCTGTCCAACAGCACATCGGCGTAGACACGCTGGATACTTGCTGGGATGTCCGGGCCGAGCGCCTCGCGCACAAGGGCGTCCTGATTGGCGCGCAGACTGGTCAGCGTTTCCACCGGCAGGTCGGCGTACCGCTTCAGCGAGTGGTGCTCGACGTAGGGCAGTAGTGGCGCCTCCAGGGTGGTGATCCGTACCAAGCGCAGGTCGCGCATCGCCTTGACCAACGGGAGCGCTCGTTGATAGGCGGGATCGAAGCGCTTCATGTTGCCTACCATCAGCACGACGCTGGATTGGCCGGCCGCGGCGATCATGGCGTCCGCCTCGCGGAGAGTAAAACACATAGGCTTCTCCACGAACACGTGTCGCCCTGCTTGGGCAGCCGCGATGGTCGGTGACGCGTGGTTAGAGCCCGAAGTGAGCACAAGCACGGCATCCAGATCATCGGCCACGAGGTCCTGCCAACGGGTGAAGCGGTGGGTCACGCCGTACTTGTCGGCAACGGCGCCGAGCGTGGCAGGCGAAATATCACAGAGTGCGGCAATCTCAAAGCGGTCATCCAGCTCCTTGAGGTGCGGCAGGTGCATTACCTGGGCGATAAGCCCGCAGCCCACGACACCGACCCGCAATCGTCGCATGGCGTCCATTTCCTTCCTGGCCATGATCGTTGAGAGCGATGGCCAGGAGCCGGCTCAAGCCCTCGAGCCGGCCCATATCATTTGGGCGGTCAGGCCGAACGCAGCACCGAACCGGAAGCACAAGGACGATGTCGCTCCGACATCCCAACAGATGCCCCTCGGTGCTCCAGCCTTCTTGCCGAGGGGCAGTGTAGCAACGAGCGAAGGCGCCGTCAAAAGCTGGCGAGCACTCCAATCGCGCGATCGGATCCAAAGTGGTAAATCACGCCCGCTTCAGAGTGGGACGTGTTGTCGACCATGGATGTGGTACAGGCATATCCAACGCCGAGAAGGCGCCTCATCGGTACAAGGTTCAGTCCGATCTTGCAGTTTGAGGCGCCTGTGCTTTTTTGGGATCTCCCTTGCGATCAGTGGTGAAAACGTTTACACTTTCGTGCATCGGTCATGCCACAGTGGCGCCCACAGCCAATGCAGATTTAAAGGAGGGTTAACGCGGAGTTAACAGAGCGGGTGCTACACTGCGAGTGCCGTCCGGGTCAATCGGCGGTGTTGGCTCTGCGCGCCTCGGTTTTGAGCGCTCATGCCGAGTGCGCCTTCGGAGACAACCGTGGGACTGTTGCTAGTTGGGAGGATCGGCTGCAATGCAATTCCGGCCTAATCTGATCATCCGAGGAACCGCCGCGTTAGCACTTACGTCAACCCTGCTCTTGTCGGCAGGCTACTCGCATCTGGCGCGCGCCGCTGCTGCTAACCCTAAGCCTCTTTACATCGTCACCGGTGGTGATACCAACGTCGAGTCGCTCTTCCGTGACGTCTACATCCCCGATTTCCAAAAGGCTTACCCGCAGTATGCCGTCACGTACACCAACGTTCTGCACGGCACCAACTTGCAGGGGTTGGTGATCAACAACCTTACCGCGGCCAAGTCGACGCACCAGATGAACGTCCCCTACGATATCTTTGAGGACAGCCCGCTTAACTACTCCTACCCGGTGGGGTCGACCTACAAGGACTATTTCCAACCGCTGAACGCGAAAAACGTGCCCAACGCCGGTAAGGTCGATTCCGCCGTACTGGCCCAGGCTGGCGGCTACGGTGTCCCATACCGAGGTTCCTCGGTGGTGCTCGCCTACAACAGCCAGAAGGTCAAGACTCCGCCCAAGACATATAGCGACTTGATCGCCTGGATCCAGGCCAATCCGGGCAAATTCACCTACTGCGACCCGAATCAAGGGGGATCGGGAGCGCTCTTTGTCGCCGGCGCCATTCGCTCGGTTATGGATCCCGTGACATATTCCAAATTGAGTACGACCGCCTATAGCAAGGCGAATGAGGTGGACTGGCCAAAGGCATGGGCGCTGCTCAAGTCAATCGACGGCGACATGTTCCAGCACGGCTTCCACCCGGCCGGCAATCTTCCCGTGCTGAACTTGCTGGCCAGGGGTACGATCACCGTGGCTACCGTGTGGTCCGACCAGAGCCTTGACGCGCTGAGTAAGGGGCTGCTGCCCAAGTACATCAAACTCACCGAGATCGCTCCACCGCTCCCCGGTAGCGATACATTCCTTTCAGTGCCAAAGCTGGCGCAGAATCCGGCCGCTGCCAGGGCGTTCATCAACTTCGTGCTGACGCCGGCCGAACAGACGAAAATGGTGGTGGCGCTTTCAGGCTTCCCGGCGATTAAGATTCAGTACATGTCCGGCTCGGTCGTCAAGACTATTGGCGCGATCGATACGGGCTATGACACGAATTTCGTACCTGGCGGTCTCTACTATAAGGATATGCAGCAATTGTGGACGAAGAACGTCCCAGCCGGCAGCTAGCAGTCCATCTCGGTCCACGCGAACGAACTCCTTGAGTTTGCCGGCGAGCGGCTCGCGCGCCATAGCGTTCTCGGCGGGGCCATTACATGGCAGCGTCAATTGACCTGACGCGCGACGGAGCGGCGGCGGCGCGGAGCCGCCGCCGGTCGTCGAGTGTGCGCGAGCACCTGCTGGCCTACCTGATGGTAGCGCCGCCGGCGATATTCCTGGGCGTGATTATCGTCTATCCGGCGCTCAGGGCGATCTGGGATACGCTTGCGGTGCAGCACGTGGTCATCCATCACGGCGTGCAGTCCGTGGAGCGTACGTTCACGCTTGATACCTATACCGCGATCTGGAGCGACAGTTATTCCCGGAATTCAGTGCTCTATAGCCTGCGAGTGACCATCACGTCGGTCATCGCCCTGTTCGCTCTTTGCTATCCGCTGGCCATCTATTTGCGCTTCAGTCACGGGTACATCACCTCGATGTTCCGTACGCTTACGCTGATCCCGCTGTTTATTCCGACCATCATTTCCGCGTACGCTTTCATATCCTTCTATCAGCAGGGCAACTTCCTCGACGTGCTGATGCAGCAGACGGGCGTCGAGAGCAGATTCTTCGGCGGGCAATACCCACAACTCATCGATAATACCAACGGCATCGTGATGGGTCAGGTGTGGAACAACATCCCGATCACGGTGCTGTTAATCGGCGCCGGCCTTGGCGAGATCGACAACGCGCTGATCGAAAGCGCGCGCGATGTGGGTGCGGGCTGGCTGCGCATTTTCTTTCGAATTCTCTTTCCGCTCACGCTGCGTCAAGCGTTGATCGCCTTCGCGCTGGCATTTATCGGCGTGCTTGGGAGCTATAATATTCCGACCTTGATTGGACCCAACGCGCCGCCGATGCTCGGTGTATTGATGGATCGTGATGTTAACCAGATGGAAACGCTTACCGCGCAGGGGCTGGCGGTAATCACGTTTGGCATAGCAATCGTGGGTGGTGTATTTTACGTGGCGGCGCTCTCGCGCCAGCGATGGCGGTGAGCGCCGATGGCTGAAATGGTCGTCGAATCGCAGGGTACTATCCAGCCTGGCGCGTCGCGACGCGCGTTCGGTACGCGCGGCGGATGGCGAGACGGGTTGGGCTCGCGTGCGCTGTTTACAATCCTGAAGTGGATTGTGCTCGCCGCGATGGCGATTTTCATCCTCGGCCCGCTCCTGGTGATGACACTCTGGGCCTTCGAAAATGACTGGACGGGGGACAGTCTGTTCCCTACCAGTTGGACATTCCGCTGGTGGCCCGACGTGTGGAACCTCACGGGGATCTCGGCCGCCGTGAAGCTCAGCGTTCAAACAGCGGCGGTGGTGATGATTTGCACCACCGTATTATGCTTGCCTGCCGCGTATGCCTTCGCCCGCTACAAGTTCTTTGGTCGCCAGGCGCTGCTGCTTGCTTTCCTGGCCTCAAACGCCTTTCCTAAGTTTGGCCTATACATCGCGATTCTGACGCTCTTTTACCAGATCAACATCATGCAAACCTTTCAAGGCATCGTCGCAATCCAAATGGTCGAGACGCTGCTCTTTATGATCTGGATTCCCGCCACCGCTTTTCAGAACATCGACCGCAGCCTCGAGGAAGCGGCGTTGGACGCCGGCTGCTCGAAGTTCGGTACGTTCGTGCGCATCACCCTGCCGCTGGCGGCGCCGGCGATCGCCGTGGCCATGCTTCTCTCATTTGTTGCCGCGCTCGACGAGTCGCAGGGCACGCTGCTGGTCGGCTTGCCGTTCTACAAGACGATGCCGTTGATCATGTACGATGCGGTGAAC
>JANWHV010000069.1 GCA_025450255.1 Chloroflexota bacterium
AGTTCCCTGAGGCCCTCAGTCTGGAACCAGCGAAATGACCGTAGCTGCACTTCAATCAGATTCGGCATGGGGAGTACTTCGCGAGTGCGCGCAAAGCTACGGCGTGATGTACGCTGGGACTCGGAGACTGCGAGTGCCATACGGCTGTCCTCTCCTTCACTTCGAGGAACGTGGATGGTAGACCCGGGGCGCGAAAGGCAGAATCACCCCTCCGTGCAACCCGGCAACAAAAGAGTGTACCACGCAATTACGCGCCTGGCAAGGATCTGGCGATTTTTCCTGATTAATTCCTTGACAGCGGCAAGAAATGCACCGCGTTGCAGCGGATTGAGGCTGAATGGTACACTTGTCTGGCGTTAATTCGGGGTGGTGCCGGACCTCAAATGAAGGCGTCAGACGATCTCCGTTCACAGCTCGCGCGGTCGATGGGACTTACCACGGCCATCGGGCTGAATTTGGCATGTGTTTTGCTTGTGTGTGTACTGCTCGGTCGTTACATTGACACGAGACTGGGAAGCGCTCCGGCGGGCCTGCTGAGTGGAATCGTCATTGGCATTGCCGCGGGCGGGTATTCGGCGTATCAGCTCGTTCGTCGTGTGTTGCGATAAGGTGCTTGGGAACTTGGAAAGCTGTGCCCCGCGCGGTCGATGCGTACTCGATCGGTATCAGCCATGGACCGGCGCGCGGGCCGGCTCTTTACGTAATTTAAATACTAACTTCATCGACTTTCCACATTCCTCCCGTATACTGGTGCCGGAAACGCGATCACGGGGGATAATCGTCCTCGGCGACGCGGCACGCGGCATTCGAGCCGCGAAGACGCCGGGCAGCGTTTCACCGCGTGCGGCCTAGCCCGTCGTGTTGCGAACGGTTGTGCTGCAAACTATCATGCTTTCGGGCGCGGTCGGCTTGGTCGCGGCCGGATTTCTTGTGCTGTTCGGCTACACTCGTGAAGGCTGGGGCTTGATTTTCGGCGTCGGCGTCGGTATTTGCAATCAATCAATGGTGGCAAGTCGTGTCGCCAGGATCGGTGAGTTTGGCAGCGCGCGCGACACCAAGCGCATGATGCAGGCTGGGACGGCGTTGCGCTTTCTGATGATCGGCATGGCGACGATCGTGGCGATCAAGCTGCACAACACATTCAGTATCGCCACCATGTTAATTGGCGTCCTGGTTCCAATCATTTTGGCCAATTTTCTGGGCGCCCGCCATATAGTGCGCGGGGATATGTAAGAGGAGGATGAGGATAGCGTGAGTAGTCCTTTAACAGTGCCGCTGCTCGCGGACATCGCTTCCGAAATCGGAAAGCATGTTAGCGTCGGGCCCGATCCCAAGCCTGGCGCGCTAATAGGAAACGTGCTCCACGTCGATACCGTCATCAGCACCCTGTTCGTGTGCGCGGTGCTCATTGGACTCGCGCTCATTGTCAGACGACGCCTGACCGATGGCGTGCCGGGTGGCGCCCAGAACTTTATCGAAGCCGTGCTGGTATTCGTCGTCGATACCGCCAAAGGCCAGATCGGCGAGGAACGGGCCAAAATAATCGCGCCGTTGGCCTTCACCCTGGCCCTCTTCATCTTTCTGAGCAATATGGTGGGCCTGATCCCAACCGGCGGCCTTTTCAAGTCGCCCACCGCCGACGTGAACACGGCCTTTGCCCTGGCCCTCGTGGTAATGACCTACGTAGAGGTAAGCTCGCTACGCGCGCGTGGGCTCGGCGGCTTTCTGAAACACTTCGTCGATCCCTGGCCGCTTACGCCTATCCTGATCATCGAGGAGCTGTCCAAGCCAGTCACGCTGTCGTTGCGGCTCTTCGGCAATATCGCCGCAGGCGAAATTCTGCTTATCCTGTTGGGCGCCCTGCCACTGGTGCTGTTGACCTCGCCCATTCCCACCGTTATCTGGGTGGCTTTTAGTATTTTCGTCGGCGCCGTACAGGCGTTCGTTTTCGTCATGCTCACAATTGCCTACTACGGCATTGGCACGGATACCGGAGGACATTAACCACCAATGTGGTCCAGCGTGGAAGGAAGGTGACCGCCGCCATAGACGAATCACACGGAGCCACGTCCACACGCCCAGGCGTGCAACGCGCCAGACTGTGAATATGAGAGCCCCGTACTTCGCCTTAGCGATACGGTGTTGAACGGCCGATAGGCCGGCCAATTTGGTTCGGTACTGTTTCAAGGAAGACGAGAGGAAAACATGAGCGCATTCGTACTGGCGGCAACCACGGCAAGCACCGGCATCACGGGAGCCCAGGTCATCTCAGCCGCCGCGCTGGTCGGCGGCGGATTTATCCTCGCCGGCGTGGCGGTCGGAGCCGGCATCGGCGACGCCCTGGTCACCAGCCGCACGATCGAGGGCGTGGCGCGGCAACCTGAATCCCGTGGCGCCCTGCTGACCCTTACCTTCTTGTTCGTCGGTATCGTGGACTCGTTCCCGATTATCGGCCTGGTACTCGCGCTTCTGGTCATCTTCTCCAAGGGCCTCGCCAGCTAATTTGGAGGGATATTGATGATCCATACCCTCATTCTCTCTCAGGATTTGGTCAGCATCGACTGGACACTGCTAGCCGAGCTGATCGCCTTCCTGATCTTGATGTATGTCCTGGTACGGTACCTGTATAACCCCGTGACCACGGCTATGACCAAACGGGCGGATCCCATCCGCGATGGCCAGGCCGCCGCCGAGGCGGCGCGCAAGGCCGCCGTTGAGTCACAGGCACGTACGGAAGAGCAACTCGAGCAGGCGAAAGCGCAGGCACAGGAAATCCTGCGCCAGGCGAACGCCACCGCCGGCTCGATGCGCGAACAGATAATCACCGAGGCACGGTCGGAAGCGCAAAAGGTCATTGAACGCGGCAAGACCGAAATCGACCGCGAGCGCCAGGCAGCGGTCGACGAGCTGCGCCGCGTCGTGGCCGACGTGGCAATTCTTGCCGCCACCCGCGTGGTCGAGAAATCGCTCGACACAACGGATAACCGCAGGATCATCGACGAGGCCATCGCCCAGACCAGTAGCTTCGCGTCGGCCGGACGGAACTAGATGGCAAAGATTACCTATGCTCGGCGCTATGCGCAAGCAGCCATGGAACTTGCCAACGAGCATAACGACCTCGAAACCTGGCGAAAGGATCTTGCCCTGCTCGCGGATCTTTGGGCCGACACGGGTCTGCGCGCATACCTCGAAGATGTAAGAATCGGCAAGCAAGCGCGCATCGATCGAGCCCGCGCGAATCTGGCGGAGCATATAAGCCCACGAGCGCTAAACATGGTGCTGCTCTTGCTGACACGTGGCCGTACGTCGCTCATTCCCTACATCGCGCGCCATTTCGAGGAACTGGAACGCCAACGTGAACGGAAGGTAGTAGCACTCGTTACCTCGGCCGACCCGCTGACTCCCGACGAGCGCGACAGTCTCGCGCGGCGACTGGCCGAATATACCGGTATGGACGTGCAACTGGAAACAGAGGTGCGGCCAGAGATCCTTGGCGGGTTGGTAATAAAGCTTGGCGATCAATTGCTGGATCTCAGTGTGCTTGGCAAGCTCAATCGCTTGCGCGAGCACGTGGTCGGACGGAGCGCCTAGCACCTCGGCCGAATGGCCGGCTTCGACCGCAATAGGAGCGTGAAATAAATGGCAATCAGAGCGGACGAGATCACCGCGGTGATCAAGGACCAGATCGAGCACTTTCAAGAAGCGAGCACCACCGTCAGCGTTGGCACCGTTATCGAGGTGGGCGACGGCGTGGCGCAGGTCTATGGCCTCCAGGGCGTCATGAATAGCGAATTGGTCGAGTTCCCGAGCGGCGTCATGGGCATGGCGGCGAACCTCGAGGAAGACTCGGTCGGCGTGATCATTCTGGGCAACTACCAGGAGATCCAGGAAGGCCAGGAGGTCAAGAGCACCGGCCTCGTGGTTTCCGTTCCCGTGGGGGACGGGCTCCTGGGGCGCGTGATCGACCCGCTGGGTAATCCGCTCGACGGCAAGGGACCGATCAAATTCACAGAGCGCCGCCCAGTTGAGCGTGTAGCGCCGGGCGTGGTAACGCGTGAGTCCGTGAAGGTTCCTCTTGCCACGGGCATCAAGGCAATTGATGCCATGATCCCGATTGGACGTGGTCAACGTGAGCTGATCATTGGCGATCGCAAAACAGGAAAGACCGCGATCGCCGTCGACACCATCGTCAACCAACGCGAGACGGGCGTAATTTGCATTTACGTCGCGATCGGTCAAAAGAAATCGAACGTCGCCGAGCTCACGGCAACCCTCGAGAGTCTCAACGCGCTTGACCACTCGATCATCGTCAATGCCAGCGCCTCGGAGTCCGCCGCGCTGCAGTTCGTGGCGCCGTTCGCAGGCGCCGCCATCGGCGAATACTTTATGGAGCAAGGCAGGGATGCCTTGATCGTGTATGACGATCTGACGAAGCATGCCCAGGCATACCGTCAGGTCTCACTGCTGTTGCGCCGGCCTCCCGGTCGTGAAGCATATCCCGGCGACGTGTTTTATCTCCACTCCCGACTCCTGGAGAGAGCGGCGCGCCTGAATGAGAAGTATGGCGGCGGCTCGCTTACCGCGCTGCCGATCATCGAGACGCAGCAAGGCGACGTCTCGGCCTATATCCCGACAAACGTAATTTCGATTACCGACGGCCAGATCTTCCTCGAATTGGATCTCTTCAATGCGGGTATCCGGCCCGCCATCAACGTCGGCATCTCGGTGTCGCGCGTCGGCAGCAGCGCGCAAACCAAAGCTATGAAGCAGGTCGCCGGGCGCCTGAAGCTGGACCTGGCGCAGTTCCGCGAGCTCGCCGCTTTCTCGCAGTTCGGCTCGGATCTGGATAAGGCGACGCTCGCCACGCTAAACCGCGGCCAGCACATGACGGAATTGCTCAAGCAGCCGCAGTTCAGCCCGCTCACCCTTGAGAAGCAGGTAACGATTCTCTACGCCGGCGTCAACGGCCACTTTGACGATATACCGCTCGAGAAGGTCGAGGAGGCCGAAGCCGCTTTCCACATATTTTTGGAAAACAATTATAAAGCCGTGCTCGAGGATGTCGCCGCGAAGCGCGAGATAAGCAAAGAAACTGAGGCGCAGTTAAAGGATGCCATCAAGGCGTTCCGTTCGTCCTCCGCATTCTAGTCTCTCAGCGCGGCGCCCCGATTTGGGGGCGCTAAAGGAGGAACCTTACAGGTGGCAACGGCTCGCGAGATCAGGCGCCGCATTCGCAGCGTCAAAAACATTGCCAAGATTACCAAGGCCCAGCAACTCGTCGCCGCGGCGCGCATGCGGCGCGCGCAGATGCGGGTCACGGAGGCCCGACCCTATGCCGACGCGATGACCCAGGTTCTCTCCGGTCTGGCGACACAATCCGAAAACACGCGCCAACCGTTGCTTGCCCAGCGTCCGGTGGTAAACATGCTG
>JANWHV010000070.1 GCA_025450255.1 Chloroflexota bacterium
CATGGACAATATTGGTTACAGCCTACCGGTGTACGCGGTCTGCGCCATCGTTTTAGCATGCATTTCGGAAGGCTTTGGGCAGTCCCTGGCGTCATTCACCGCCGCGGATCTCCTGCTTTTCGCGGCGTGGGCGCTGATCCCCACCATCGGCGGCCATCTGCTCTATAACTGGACGTTGCGCTATCTTCCGGCAGCGGTGGTCTCGGTGAGCTTTCTCGGCGAGCCGGTGGGCGCCTCGCTGCTCGCCTGGCCTATCCTGGGCCAGCAGTTGGCCCCGTCAACCGTCATCGGCGGCGCGGTAATTCTGGTGGGGATCTGGCTCACCGCTCGATGGTGACGCGCAGGTCTTCGTACGCGAGCGCAACCGGCCCCTCGTAGCGTTCGCGCGCCTCGGCCTCGGCTGACTCCTTACCGTCGACCCACCAACGATGCGTCAACAGCAGGCTGCGCGCGCCTGCTTCGTGGGCGGCGTCTCCGGCCTGGCGCGGCGTCAGGTGGAACGGGTAATCCGATTGCTCGGTATTGGCGCACTCGCACAGAAAGAGATCGCTGCCGCGCGCCACGCGCGGCAACCCCTCGCATGGGCCGGTATCGGCTGAAAACGCCAGCGTGCGTTCGCCCCGTACGCGCATGGCATAGGTGTGCGGGATGTGACGCACGGCCACGAAGTCAACCTTTAACGGGCTCAGGTCGAGCGGCTGCGCCGGATTGTATTCGCGCGTGTCGAAGATCTCGCTGAAGAAGCCTGGCGACGGATCCTGGAGCCTGCTGACGCCGAGCAGCCGATCGTGGCCTTCGGGCGGCAGATAGAGCGCCGGCCGATGCTTTTTCGCACCGTTTCCGGCGGAAAAATACAGAAAGTAGCGATATTGAATCAGGTCCAATGTGTGGTCGGCATGCATGTGCGAGATGATCACCGCTTTGACGGCCTGCGGTTTCACGTACTTCTGCAGCCTGCTGAAAACGCCGCTGCCGCAGTCGATCAAGATTGCCGTGTCGTCTTGCTCCACCAGATAGCCGGAGCACGCGCCCCCCGGATTCTGACAGGCAGGGCTTGCTCCCAGAACCGTGAGCCGCATCATTGCGTCTCCTCCAAAGGCGCTTCTTTACTTGCCGGCATTTTTGGCAGTTGCAACGTCACGTCGGCCGGCCGCGTGGGCTGAACGCCATTTCCATTGCCGGCGTCGCCGGCGCCGAGGTCGACGTCATCCCAGGCATGCGTGTCATTCTCGTAGCGCGCCTGGCCGCTACGGGCGGCCGCGATCAGGTATGCGTCGGTGACCTGACCCTTTACGATCGGCGCCGTTACCGCCGCGGGCTCTCGCCGCGGTAGAAGCCGAACCATGTAGAGCAGCACGCCCACGGCGATCATTACCCAGCTTGCTACCTGGGCGACCCGGAAATTGCCCGCCCAGAGACTGTCGACACGCAGACCTTCCAACGGAATCCGTCCAATCGAATACAGGATCATATAGAGCAGGAAAATCGTACCTACGGGCAATAGACGCGGCCGCCAGGCCTGCAGCAGCGTCAAGCCGATCAGCACGGCGAAGATCGCCAGGTCCCAGGCCCCTTCATACGCGGCGAGCGGCGTGAAATGGGAGAAGCCTATGTACTGCGGGGGCCGGTTCTCGGGCGGAATGATCGCGGCGAACGTGCTGCTGGTTGGCGGGCCGAATGCCTGGTTATTGAGGAGATCGCCAAGGCGCCCGATCGCTTGACCAAGGATCAGGCCGGGCGCGCAGATGTCGGCCCACGTCCAGAAGCTCAGGCGCCGGTTCCATGTGTAGATGAGCGTGGCGAGAATGGCGCCGATTATTGCTCCGTGCAGCGCCAGTCCGCCTTGCCAGACGGCGAAAACGCGCCCCGGATCCGGGTCATACCAGTCCTTCCGGAACACGAAATACCAGGTACGGGCGCCAATGATCCCTGCCAGGAGGCCCAACATCATGATGCCGGCCAATGGCTCCGCGCGCTGCCCGCGGAAGCGCGCCATGATGATCGACACCAGCAGGCCGGCAAACAACGCCAGCGCCACGACAATGCCGAACCAGTGAATGGAGATTGGACCATATTTGATGACGGCGGTCTTCACCGGAGACACCTCGGCCCAAACAAAGGCGCTTGCCGGTATAACGGCCGTTCGATGGCCTCATCGGACGCCACTGTACGGCCTTCCGCTCGTGTCACGGACCTAGAAGCCTTTCTCAATCCGACCAATGCGTTGTCGCCTCTGCTCGTGACACAATCGTGCGGCGATGTAATGCCCGCGATTGGCTTTCCCCAATTGCCACCGCGTAAACCGTCGACCGTGGCGCCCCGCGCCGCCCAATCATAGCAGCGGTTGCCTAGCCCAACAAGAGTACAAATGAATTGGCATCACAGCCTTGTAGCCGGCAGCGTCAATTCAGGGTGGCGCTTTCGCAGGTAGCGCTCATAGCCTGAGACGTTCATAACATAGCTGCTAGCCATCTCGTATTGCCGAATGACGTCGGGGCCGACCATACGCGACAATTCCCCGTCACCCGAACGTTGCAGGCCGGTGGCGATCGCCGCGTGGTCCTGCCCCGCGCGCATGCCGTCGAGTACGATCCGCTCCCAGGCGCGCAGCCTAGAGCGCAACTCCTCAACGTGCCGCCGCGTGTCGCTTATAAAGCCGAAGTGCGTCATGTAGAAGCCATGTGGGTTGAGCGAGTTAAGTCTGTCGAGACTCGTTTCCCAGGCGTCCAGATCGAGATCCGGCGGCGGCGTTGGCGGTCGCACATAGTCGCAGCCGTCCATTCGTGCCCCTGCCACGTCGCCCACGAACATGTCGCCACTGGCCAGATCGTGGAACGTCACATGATGGATGGCGTGGCCCGGCGTATACAGCACGCGCAGCCGCCGCCCCGCCACGTCCAGCACCTGATCGTCACGCAGCGGTACGATGCGATCCGCGGGCACGGGACGTATCTCGCCCCACATGCGCTTCATCAGATTGCCGTAGATGCGCGTGGCGCTGGTAATGAGCTTGCTCGGATCGATTACATGCGGAACGCCAACTTCATGTACATAGAGCTTGGCGTTGGGCATGCGCTCCAGCAATAGGCCGGCGGCGCCCGCGTGATCGAGGTGGATGTGCGTCACCAGCAGGCGCCGAACCTGCTCCAGACCGAATCCCTGCTCCTCCACGGCCCGTATCAGCGTTTCAGCGGTGCTGCCCGGGCCTACCTCGATCAGCGCGACTTCGTTGCCGCCGTGGAGAAGGAAAGCCGCCACTACACCCGGCTGGCCCAGGTAGTGCAGGTCGATCGTCCGCACGGTATCGCCGGCCGCGGGCATTACCGGCGCCGCCCGCGGCCAAAGGTGACACGCGCGTGACGCGACGCCAAATGGTTGAGTTTGACCCCAATCAGCCCCAGAACGATGGTCAGCGCCAGGCAGGCGACGCAAAATTGTCCGAGATCGAATGCATAGGGGACAAGTGGACTCGCCAGTAGCCAGAAGCTCGTCAAGCTGCAGAGCATCACCATCATCAAATCGGCAATCGTCAGCCGCATCGGCGGCTCCGGCGTCTCGCGCATGCGGATTGTTTCCCTCGCCCCGCTATGCTACCAGAATCGCGAAATCGCCATGCCGCCAAAGCGGTCGATGGGCTGCGGGCAGGCTTATCGGCTTGCCGTCAGGGATCCGACTTCCCGGTTGGCCGGCTGCTCGGTGTCCAGCACGATATGGCCATCGGCATTGAGGATTTGGGTCGTACCGATCCACCATAGTCGCGCCACTCTGCCGTATTCAATGTGGTTATGCCCGTGTACCCACCAGCGCGGCTTCCACTCCCGTAGAGCGCGGTCGAAGGCCGGCACGGCCCGGTGGCAGGCATCTATTGCCTCGGGACACGGGTCGGGATGCCCTTCGAGTTCCGGATGGATGCAATCACGGCCCAATCCGGCCGGCATGCGGCATGGCCCTGGGATGAACGGGCAGCGATGCGGCGCCGCGTGCGAGACCGCCATGTCGACGCCGCCTGCCCGGCGCACCGCTCGACCCAGGCGCCGAACCTTGCCGCGCATCTCCCATTCGCTGTATTGGAACTGATCGGCGCCCGCGTTGTACCGCAAGGTCCCGGCTAGCCCCGCGATGCGCAAGCCGCCAATACGCACCAGTTTCCCATCGATATCGTCGCATCCTTCGGGCGGCTCGGTCCTGAACCGGTAGTCGTGGTTCCCCGCCACGTAGAGCAGCGGCACTCGCAGCACGGTGACCAGGTACGAGAGGTAGTCGCGCCGCAAGTCACCACAAGAAATCGCCAGATCCACCGTCCCCACCCAGCGCTCCGCGTCAAAATAATCGTAGAGCAGCTTTTCCTCGTGATCGGATACGACAAGGATCTTCATAGCGCCGGCGGTCCGCCCGTGACACGCCAAACAGCGCGGCGCGCGCGCCGTTGCAGCGGGCGAATGACCTTGGAAGTGAGCGGACTCGGATGACTTTTCAGCAGATCGGCGACTGCTTCCACGAGGGATGCCGGCTGGCCTGTCGTCTGCTCGAGATAGGCTTGATGGTCCCGCGCCGCCAGGTAGAGGTCGCTCACCGTGCGGCCGGGAAAGGCGAGAGTGGCCGCGCCAAGGTCGAGTGGCTCGGCGACGGGGACGAACACCTCGCGGTACCAGCGCAGCGCTGCCTCACGCATCGTAATATCAGGATCCTCGGCTCGGAGCGTGTCTCGGTACGCGGTAATCTCGCCGAGCAATCGCCGGTACGATTCCGGTTGCGTAAAGTCCACGCGAGTCAAGCCGGTGCGGCGCTCGAACCGTGTCCTGATGTTGGTAAGGCGGTCCCTTGCGTCGTGCTCGGGGACGATGCACTCGTGCACAATCGCGTCGAGGTAGCGCACGCCGTTTACGAGGGCGGCCGCCACTCTATTATGGCCGTCGATCACATAATATTCCCGGTTGAGGTAGTACACCTCAATCGGCGGCATCTCCACCCCCCGCGCCATGGCCTGCATGACCGAACGGAAACGCGCGGAACGAGCCTTCTGCCCCTTGGGCAGGAAGGTAGGCGTGAGTTGGCGCGCTTTGTCGACGCTGCCCTTGATCCGCGCGACCGCAATGGGGCTCGCGCGTGGCGGCAATGTGTTGGCGGGCGTGCCTTCGGACTTGTCGCCGAAGTAGGGGAATTGTTTTATGAGGCCGCGTCGCGCCATATCTAGCTCTCGACTATTTCAGGCGGCGCGACAAACGCGAGCATCCGCCGAGGCTACCATTGGTGCCGCATCAGCAGCGCCTTGAGAGCCGCCTCTTCCGGGCTGCTGCCTTCCGCCAGCGGCTGCATGTTCGTGACCGTCATGCCAAGCATTTGCCCCGTATACCAATAGGTCGAGTCGTTGAAGGTGGAGCTGAAAAAGCCCGGAGTGCCAAAGTGCTCGCGGACAAGCGCGCGCAACTGGTCAAGCGTGGGCAACCACACGCACGACC
>JANWHV010000071.1 GCA_025450255.1 Chloroflexota bacterium
GAAACGTGCTGCCCACGGCACGCGGCATCCCCCGCAACCACTCCGCGCCCGCCATCGCGCGTTTGCCGGCCGGCTGCACGGTGTCCAGCACAATGCCGCCCTTCCCCGTCACGACCGTTGGGCAATGATTTGTGTCCACTATCGTCCCGGCACGATAACGGCCTCCATCGTGCGATCCTGGCACGACATGCGCGGCAATCAGCTTTACCTGCAAACCATGAAGATACGAATAGGCGCCAGGCCAGGGGTTCATGGCCCGGACCTGGCGCGCGATTCGCTCGGCAGGATCAGCCCAGTCTATCTTGCCGTCAGTCTTTCGCAACCTCTCGGTTACGGTAGCCATTGCATCGTCCTGTGGTTGTGGTTCGATGGCGCCCATTACCCATTGCGGGATCGTCTCGGCGAGCAGCCGCGCTCCGGCCAACGCCAGCTTACCGCTCAGGGTCGCGCTGGTATCCTCCTGTTCGATTGACGTCCGAGCCTGCGTGAGCACTGGTCCGGTGTCGAGGCCCTCGTCCATCAGCATGATACTAACGCCCGTTTCGTCGGCTCCATCCAGTATCGCGGCCTGGATTGGCGAGGCGCCTCGATAGCGCGGCAACAATGACCCATGGACATTGAGACAGCCAAGCCCCGGGAGGCCGAGCACGTTTCGCGAGAGAATCTGCGCGTACGCCGCGACGACTATAAGATCCGGTTCAAGCGACGCAAGCGCCGAAACCGCATCGGGCCGGCGCAGCTTCTCCGGTTGAAAGATCGGGATGCCCGCCGCGAGCGCCCTGGCTTTGACCGGCGAAGCCGACATTTTCTGGCCGCGCCCCGCCGGCCTGTCTGGCTGCGTGAACACTCCTACCACGCGGACCGCGCGGCCGGAAACCCCGCCAAGACGCAGCAGAGCATCAAGGCTTGGCACGGCAAATTCCGGCGTACCCATGAATACCAGCCGGAGTGCCGCACTGTCTGTCATGCCCGATATTCCAATCGCCAAATCCTGTTCCCGACCGGCCGCTACCCGCTGAGAATCCTCTTAAACCTCTCACGGACACCAACTCGTTTTCTGCCCGTGCCCTGAGCCTTGAGTTTGGCGGAGAGCGCGTCAAGCGCCTCGGAAATATGGGCGGCATTCACGGGGTTAGCCACCACGTACGCGCCGGTCGCCCGCAACTCCTGTTCGCGCTCGGCCAGTTGTCGCCCATCGAGGTGGGTCAATACCGTCGCTCCGGTACGTCTGAGCCGCTTAACCGCATCCATACGCTCCGGACTATCCGCGGAGCCGATCTCAAACGTAACGGCGTCGTAGCCGCTTATTATCGACTCAACTCCGCTGGGCATAGCGCTCATGAATGACGTCCCCCATCCCGCCGGGTGATTGTCAAACACCATCGTGTACAACTCACGCAGGGACATATTGTTGTTGCCGATTATGAGCAACATCCTCACCGTGGTACTCCCCGCGCCGATACGCATGCCGTGTCGCGCCAACTGGCCTTGGTGACGATCATACCGCAACGTCCCTGTGTAGGCGCCAAGGCCGCGCGGCGTCACAGTATCAGCATTGCGTCGCCAAAACTGAAGAATCGATAGCGCTCGCTCACCGCGGTGGCGTATGCCCTGTCGATCAGCGGCTTGCCGGCGAATGCACTGACCAGCATCAGTAACGAGGATTTCGGCAGGTGGAAGTTGGTGACCAGGGCATCCGTTACGCGAATCGGCACGCCTGGATAGATGAATATGTCGGTCCAGCCCGACCAGGCATCGGCTCGCCCTGCCGCCGCGACCGTCTCCAGAACGCGTACGGTGGTCGTTCCAACCGCCACGACCCTGTTGCCCGCGCCACGCGCGGTCGCGATTGCGGCGGCGGTCTCCGCCGGCAAAATGCCGAACTCGGCATGCATGACATGCTGTTCTACCTGCTCCGTCTGCACTGGCCGGAATGTTCCCAGGCCGACGTGCAGAGTAACGGCCGCGATCCGTATCCCGGCATCATCAAGCCGGCGCAGCAGGCCGGTCGTGAAGTGGAGCCCCGCCGTTGGCGCGGCCGCGGAACCCGGATCCCGCGCATAGACGGTCTGATAGCGGTCAGGGTCGTCAGGCTCCTGGTGAATATAAGGCGGCAACGGCAGTGTGCCAAACCTGGCCAGCAACGGCGCGACGGCGCCGCCCTCGCACTCAAAGCGTACAATTCGCTGGCCGTCATCGAGTATTTCCTCAACCAGCGCGAGCAGCGCTCCATTGCCGAATGACAACTTGTCGCCAACATGCATACGTTTGGCGGGCCGAGCCAGGCAAAGCCAGCGGTCGCCGTCAAGGTTGCGTAACAACAACAGTTCCGCCGCGCCGCCGCCGCGAACACGTGCTCCCTTCAGCCTGGCCGGCAGCACTCTACTGTCATTCAAGACGACGAGATCGCCAGGATCCAGCAGAGCAGGCAGGTCGGCAAACGTTCGATGCGCAAGTCTTCCGCTCTTTCGATCGATCACCAGCAGGCGGGACGCGTCTCGCGGTTCTACCGGCGTCTGGGCTATCAGGTCGGGCGGCAATGTGTAGTCAAAATCCTCGGTCCGCATGCTTTCAAGTGTACGGGCCCCCGGTCAATGGCGTTTACTGGCGGCTAAGCGCCAACAGACGGTATCATCGCACCGAACGGAATCACGGAGTAGACAATGCGTGTAGTTATTCTGGGCTGCGGTCGAGTTGGCGCGCGTCTAGCCAGGATGCTCGATGAGTCAGGGCACCAAGTGAGTATGATCGACGCGAATATGGAGTCATTCGAACGCTTGCCCGAGTCATTCGGCGGCCAGGTCGTTCTCGGTAACGGCATAGACTTTGACATTCTGAACCAGGCCGGCATCGAAAAAGCCGACGCCCTGTGCGCTCTTTCCAACTATGACAACACCAATATCATGGCGAGCCAGATCGCCAGGGAAGTGTTTCACGTGCCGCGCGTGATCACCAGGATTTACGATCCGGCACGCCAGGACACGTTCAGAGAACTTGGTCTGGAGACCGTGTGTCCGACCCGTGCCGGCGTGGCGCAAATTGAAGCGCTCATAGACATCGGATGACCCGGCGGATCCCGCCATCGCGCCTCGGCGCGCCCAAGAGGGGAAAAGTTAGCCAATGTATGTCGTGGTGATCGGAGGCGGGAAGGTAGGATACTACCTGACAAAGGCCCTCCTGGAAGAGCGGCACGAAGTGCTGCTGGTGGAGCGCGATTTCAAGCGAGCCCGCCGCATCGCCGAGGATTTTGGCCAGGGCGTGGTGTTGCGGGGCGACGGCGCCGAGACGACGACGCTCGATCGCGCGGGCGTCGGTCGCGCCGATGTCGTGTGCGCGGTGACCGGTGAAGACGAGGACAATCTGATCGTCTGCCAGGTCGCCAAGAGACACTTCAACGTCACCCGCACCATTGCACGGATCAATAATCCCCGAAACGAAGAAATATTCATTCGCCTTGGCATCGACGTCACGGTAAGCGCGACGCAATTCATCATCAGCCTGATCGAACAAGAGATCCCAACCACACCGTTCGTAAACCTGCTCACGCTGCGCAGTATCGGCATGGAGATTGTCGATCTGTACATGAGTGACGATTGCCCATGGGTCGGAAAGCGAATCGCCGATCTGGCCCTGCCGCCAGACACCGTATTGTCCCTGCATATCAGAAACGGCGTACGCTCATTCCCCAGCGCGCAAACGCTTCTCATGCGGGGCGATAGACTGATCGGCCTTACAAGCCTCGATTCCGAACAGGCCCTGCACGAGACACTTCAGCCGCGGTGACAATCACTACGTGGCGCGAATCCGTCGTACGTTCGATGCGCGGCTGACGGTACAGTTGGCGGTCACACGATCTGGCCTTCTCGGACGAGCTGTTTGCGTGGGCCGCGAATTACCGCCGGCACACTTTCAAACGCGTGACAATTGAAGCTAAAGCGCGAATACGATCGCGAGGAGGATAGACGTGGCGGTTGAGCGAGATTCTGGACGGCTGCGCGTGGCGGTTGCGGGATTGCGCATCGGTGAGTGGCACGCGCGCGCTGTTGCCGAGCACCCGCGTGCCGAGCTTCGCGCCGTATGCGACGCGAATCCTGAACGCGCTGAAGAGGTCGCGGTAAAATATGGCGCGCCAAAACAATACACCAGCTACGGGCAAATGCTGGAGTCCGAGGAACTCGACGCGGTCTCTATCGCGACGCCGAACGCGCTGCACGTGCCCATGGTTCGCGCGGCGCTTGCTCGCGGCCTGCACGTGATGTGCGACAAGCCCCTGTCGCTGCGAACCTCAGAGGCGCGTGAGCTTCTTGCCGAGGCGCGCGCGGCGGGCGTGACGCATGGCATCAACTTCAGCAATCGACCTAATCCAACCGTCCAATTCGTAAAGTCACGCATCGACGAAGGCGCGCTTGGCCGGATCTATGAAGTGCATCTTACCTATTTGCAGGACTGGCTCAGCGATCCAAACGCGCCATATACGTGGCGTAACTCGCGGGCCGAAAGCGGCAGTGGCGCTCTTGGCGATATTGCGTCGCACGTGCTGGATCTGGCGCGCCTATTTGCCGGCGAAATTGACGCCGTGAGCGCGTCGCTCGCCACGGTAGTCGGCGAGCGTACCGGCATCGGCGGCGCCGCTATCCCGGTCGACGTAGACGATCTTGCCCATCTTACTCTTCACTTCGCCGCCGGAAGCCACGGTATACTGCGCGTTTCCCGCGTGGCAAGGGGCCGCTGCGATATTCGCCGGGTCGAGCTATTTGGCGAGCAGGCATCGCTGGTTCTTGAGATCGACCAGGGCGTGAACCGCGTGCTTCGCGCCGACGAAATGACCGCGTGGCGCGGCGACGGCTTCCGGGAGGTCTTCGCGTCCGATCCCAGGGAATGGAGCTGGGGCGGGAACATCACCACCTGGATCGACGCCGCCCTCGCACGCCGAGAGATGTCGCCGAATTTCGAGGATGGCTTGCGCTGTCAGGAGATACTCGATGCCGCTCTGCTGTCCGCGGAGCAGCGACGATGGGTCGATGTGCGGCATGGCGCGTAGGTGCCTGAGGCGTCAGGTAAGCCGTTCGCGTATGCGCGTTACCAGCGATGTCGTCGACCTGCCCTGAAGGTACGGCACAATCGCGATCTCGCCGCCATAGGCTTTCACGGCCGGCGCCTCGGGAAGCGCCACGCCAACTCCGTCATCACCTGACGTGTAGTCGCCTCCCTTGACGTACACGGCGGGTTTAACCTCCGAGATGAGCGCGCTGGCGGTTAGCTCATCGAACAACAGTACCGCGTCCACATAGCGCAGTCCAAGCAGCACCAGGGCACGATCCTCTTGAGGCACAAGCGGGCGCTCCGGGCCTTTCAGCGCGCGTACCGTGGCATCGGTGTTTATGGCGACAAGCAAGAAGTCACCGAGCGAGCGCGCTGCGGCAAGATAGGTCACGTGCCCTGCGTGGAGCACGTCGAATACCCCGTTCGTCAGCACGAGCCGCTGTCCGTTCGCGCGCAACTCCGCGGCGAGCGCCGCCGCGCCGTCACGCGCAAGTAACACCCCCGGACGCGGTGTCGTCATGCCGGCACGAGCTTTTCATACAAATAGGCGCCAAGGACCTTGAGCGCGCCCGTGACGGGGACGGCGAGAAAAAGGCCCAGGGCGCCGCCGAACACGGTGCCGGCGGTGACCGCGAACAAGATCAACGCCGGGTGCAAGCGAACGGCATGGCCGACGATGTTCGGAATCA
>JANWHV010000072.1 GCA_025450255.1 Chloroflexota bacterium
AGCGGGGGTGCGGTGATTGGTCGCCGTCGCCGATGTCGCCCGGGCCGGCGTGGGACTTGACCGGGCGGTGCCTCGGGGCGATGGCGTCGCGGTTGGCGCGGCATGTGTGCTCGTAACGGGAGTTGGGCTGGTACCTGGGGTGCTCGCAGGCGTCGACGAATCGGAAGCGACCGGCGTGGCGGTGCCTTCGGAGGCGGCGGGCGTTGACTCGCTCCAGGACCAGAGCCCGTTCGAGGTGTCGAGCACGCCGTTCGGCGTGATGTGGAAGCCGCCGAACGTATACAATCGATCCGAAACCTGATCCAATACCAGGTTGTACGGGATCATGGGGTACCCGGCTAGCGCCCCCAGACTCGCGCTATCGTCGTGCCAGCCACTGTAGATGTTGTAGCGCCAAAAATCGCTCAGCCCGTAGGTCCCCGTCTCTGTGCCCTCGGCGAAATTAAACGGCAGGGCGTAATTGGCGTACGCATCGTCGGTGAAGAAGGGCGGCGAATCCGGATCGTCGACATAGCCGCCGAGGATGTCGAAATCACCTCCGGCGTCGACGATCTGACCATAGTAGTGCCGGGGCAGCGGTTGCGCGGGGTCATAGCCGTTGGCGATACCGGCCAGCAGGGTCCACGTTTGCGTCGCGTCATCGAAACGCCATAGATCGTTCGCGTAACAATCCTGGCCGGCGCCGTACGGCGCGGCAAGATAGGTACCGCCGAACAGATACAGGTGGCCGTGGGTGTCGGCGCTGACATTGTAGATCTCGCGCGGCGCGATTACCGAACCATCCGGGCTCGCGTACTGCTGGGTGACGCTGGTCCAGGCGCCGCTCCGCATATTGTAGCGCCACATGTCGTTGAGCACGGCTTCACCCTGGGTCTCACCCGCGAACACCACCAGGTCGTCAGCCTGGCTGTCGTACGCGAAGCCGTGATCCTCGCGGCCTTGCGGCCAGTTGACACCTGGTTGGGCATCGGCCGGCGTGACGTCGCTCCAAAGCCCGATCGCGGGCCGGTAGACATAGAGGCCGTAACTGTGGCCGTCGGGCGTCAAATGCTGCCCGCCGGGATCCGTTATGCCGCCGAACTCCCACACCTGGCCCTGACTGTCCACGGCCAAATGCGGCTCGATCAGCGTCGGAATCTGATTGTTGGCGAGCGCCGTCCACGAACCCGCTCCGGTATCGTACTGCCAGAAATCGTTCAGCGGCGCGGAGAGGCCGCCGTTGCCGCCGAACAGATAGATATGGCCGCCCGCGTCGGCGGCCATGCCGTACTGGGCGCGAGGCAGGGGGATCGATCCGGCATCCGTCGCTACCCTCCAGGCTGAGACCATGGCGCGAGTGCTCTGGCGCGGCCAGACAATGACGCCGGAGGCCACAAGAACGCACAGCAGGAGCCAACGCAGGCCGGGCTTAAGAGATCTGGAACGCGATCTTCCCGGCCAATACGGCATCAGATCCTCACTTTTCGATGCATATGATTAAAGGTGATACTACCGGAAATGAATGAGGGATGTGTGACAGTCGGATGACAAAGCAATGACAGCGCCGAAAGGGTGCGTGCCCAGGCGCGCCCGCCGCGCGTGTTTGGCGAAAGCCGAGATTCCGTGCTACGATGCTGTATCAGCTCTGAAAACGATTGCCGGCGGCTTCCGGCGCCGTGCCCGTCCCAACCTCATGTATCACGTGGCGGCGCCCATCGGATCGCGCTTGATGCGGCGCGACTCGGCGCCAGTCCTATCCGTTTCTGGGATCGATAACACATGGTGGATCGCCAATGCCCACGCCATGGATCCGAGTAGAGCATGACCGTCCAACCCAGTCGCGACGCCGACACCCGCCGCGATCCGCGGCGAGTACGCGTCAAGCATGGTGGCGCCAACCCGGCGCGCAAGCGGACCATGGGCCGTTCGGGAGCGTAGGGTGAGTCAGAGCATCGAGCGTTTGGCGTCCCAGGACTGGACCGCGCTTGAAGACGACGGCGCCACGCAGCACTATCGCTCGCATTGGTCGCTGGCCTGGTACAGGTTGCGGCGGAACAAAGCGGCGCTGCTGGGGGCGCTCATCGTCTTGCTCCTGGTATCCGCCGCGGTTTTCGCGCCCGTGCTGGCGCCGCACGATCCAAACCAGCCGTTCGATTCGGGCATGGCCCTGGACGGCACGCCCACGTCGCCGAACAGCATGTTCTTGCTAGGCGCGGATACACTGGGCCGTGATCTGCTCTCGCGCATCCTGTACGGCGCGCGCGTCTCGCTCACCATCGGCATTGCGGCGAATGGCCTCGCCATGTTGATCGGGGTCGCGGTGGGGCTGGTCGGCGGCTATTTCAGAGGCTGGGCAGGCACGCTGGTAATGCGCGTGACCGACGTGATGATGGCCTTCCCGGTATTGCTGCTGGCGATTGCCCTGGTTGCGGTGTTGCACCCAAGTCTGTGGATAGTGATCGGGGTGATTGCCTTCGTCTACTGGACGCCAATTGCGCGTATCGTGCATGGCCAGGTGTTGTCGATCAAGGAGCGCGAGTTCGTGGAGGCGGCGGCGGCGGTGGGCGCCGGGCAATGGCGGATTATGTTCCGTCATGTGCTGCCGCATCTAGTGCCCGTGATCGTCGTCTACACCACGCTGGGCATCGCCACCAACGTACTGTTTGAGGCCGCGCTGAGCTTTCTCGGTGTCGGGGTACAGCCGCCCACGCCATCGTGGGGCGCCATGATCAGCGACGGGCAGAATTACTACCGGACCGCGCCCTGGCTCGTGCTCTATCCTGGACTGGCGATCATGTTGACGGTGCTTGGCTTCTCGCTCCTTGGCGATGGCCTGCGCGACGCGCTTGACCCCACCTGGCGAGACTGACGATGGGTGTGTATATCGCGCGGCGCTTGTTGCTCGCGGTCGTGGTGATCGCGGGCGTGTCCTTGATTACCTTTATCCTGGCCTACCTGGTGCCGGCGGATCCGGCTCGCGTGTATGCCGGCTCCAACGCCTCCGCGGCGACCGTGGCAAGCATTCGCCTGCAACTGGGGCTGGATCGCCCCCTGCCGATACAGTATCTCGATTACGTCGGCAGGGCGCTGCACGGTGACTTCGGTATCTCGTATAAATTGCAGACGCCCGTGCTTTCGGCCATCACGAGCCGCTTCCCATATACCCTGGCTTTGGGAGCGGCCGGCATCCTGGTGGAATTGCTCATCGGCATCCCGATCGGCATCATATCGGCGGCGCGACCGCGCTCCTGGCTCGATCGCGGCGCCATGGGCTTCGCGATGCTCGGCGTCTCGGCGCCGCAATTCTGGCTTGGATTGGTGCTGCTCTACACGTTCGGCTACCTGATGCCGATTTTTCCCCTGGGCCTGGCGCAGAGCCCTAGCTCGATCGTGCTGCCGGCGATTACGGTCGGATTGAGTGGCGGCGTGTGGTATGCGCGCGTCTTGCGATCCTCGATGCTGGAGACACTCGGCGCCGACTACGTGCGCACGGCGCGGGCAAAGGGGCGGCGGCGCGTGGCGGTGATTTTACGCCACGCCCTGCCGAACGCGATCACGCCGATCGTGACCCAGGTGGGGCTGGACATGGCCTACTTTCTTGGTGGCATCGTGGTGGTCGAAAGCGTGTTCGGCTGGCCCGGCGTAGGCCAATTGGCCTACCAGGCAATTCAGAATGACGATATCCCGCTGATTATGGGCACGGTGCTGTTCTCCGCCGTGCTCATCGTGCTGATCAACATTGTGGTCGACGTGGTATATGCCGTGCTCAACCCACGGGTGGTGTACAACTAGGGGAATCAGGCTGGACTATCACCGATCGGGCCGGGCGTAGAGCGCGGTCTACGCCAAAGCTCGACTTCGCGACGTACATGTGGTCACAGGCGCGGGACAAGGAGGTGACGATGGAGTAGGCATTCCGGCCAGATCCATGCCTCATCATGACAATTGATGTGACAAATTGGCACGCTTTGGGAGTCGAAAGGACGCAACCATGTCGCGACCGGCATCACGCAGACGAAACTCGGCGCGCTTCACCAGCCTGCTCTGTCTTATCCTGCTGCTTGTGCTTCCCTCCACCGTACTCACCGCGTCAGGGCGCGCGCAGGCCCAGGGACGCGCGGCGGATACGCCCGTACACGGCGGCATCTTGACCCAGGGCTTCCAGAATGACCTGGCGACCCTCGACCCGGCGATCGGCTATGACTGGAACAACTGGCCGGCCGAGAAGATGGTGTTCGACGGGCTGCTGGATTATAACGAGGGCACGACGCTCCAGCCGCGTCTGGCCGCCTCCATGCCGACGATTAGCAAGGATGGCCGCACCTATACCTTCAATCTCCGTCACGGCGTCTTGTTCCAGAACGGGCGGGAGCTCACGGCGGATGACGTGGCCTACAGCATCAACCGCGTACTGAATCCGAAGACCAAGAGCCCTGGGCAGAGCTTTTTCCTGAGCATCGCGGGCGCTCAGGATGTGTCGGTTGGCAAGGCGGCGACGGCGAGCGGGATCAAGGTGCTCGGCAAGTACGCGATCCGCTTCACGCTCACCCAGCCGGATACCACGTTCCTCAATGTAATGGCCATGAACTTCGCCTACATCGTGCCCAAGGAGGTCGTCGCCAAGGAAGGGGCGGGCTTCGGTCACGCGCCGGTTGGAACGGGGCCATTCATCCTCAAGCAGTGGGTGTCGGGTCAGAAGCTGGTATTCGTGCGCAACCCGCACTACTTTTACCAGGGATTGCCGTATCTGGACGGTGTGACGTTCCTGATCGGCCTGGCGCCGGAAGTGGCCCTCTTGCGCCTGGAGAGCGGCCAGCTCGACATGCTGGCGGACCCGATTCCGGCGGCGGATTTCGTATCCATCCGGACTGACCCAAAGTATACGGCCAACCTCGTGCGCTACGTGCAGCCCGAGACCACTTACCTCACCATCAACACGCAGATCGCCCCGCTCAATAATGTCAAGGTGCGGCAGGCGATCAACATGGCGATCGACAAGACGCGCGTGGTGCAGCTCTCGGCCGGACGCGGCGTGGTCGCGAACCAGATCTTGCCGCCGTTGATGCCGGGCTACGATCCGTCGTACAGGGGGTATCCGTATGACCCCGCCGCCGCCAAGAAGCTGCTGGCGCAGGCCGGTTTCCCCAACGGTTTCAGCACGCAGTTGTATGTGCTCAACGTTGACCCGCAGCCGCGCATCGCCCAATCGTTCCAGCGCGACCTGGCGCAAATCGGCATCACGGTGAGCATCGTTCCGCTCGCCTCGGCGTCCCTGGTCGAGCTGGCCGGCACGCCGAAAAAAGCGCCGCTGGTATGGTCGGGCGGCGAGGGCTGGCTGCAGGACTTCCCCGATCCGTCGGATTTCTATGGTCCGGTCCTGAGCTGCGACGCCGCCGTCCAGGGTGGCTGGAACTGGCCGTTCTTCTGCGATAAGAAACTGGACACCATGGCCGCGCAGCTCAAGGCGTTGCCCGACAACGCGACGCGCTACGCCGGCTACAAGAAGCTCTATAGCGCCGTCATGGCGGAGGCGCCGTGGGTGCCGGTCGTCAATAATGTCGCGTATGTCATGCATGCCTCGGCGGTGCACGGCCAGCCGACGGACTTCGTACACAACGTCCACACGTTCTTCTACGAGCGGCTCTGGAAGCACTGAGATGAGCGTGCGGTCGATCCACAGCCTGGGCAACGATCACTATCAGCACCACTGGGACAACAGCGTGCCCCCGGCTTTACGCGTGCGCCCGGGCGAAGCGGTGACCGTGGCGACGCGCGATTCTGGGAACGAGCAGATCCAGCCGGGCGCGGGAGTCGAGGCGGTCATCAATCTCGATTTCTCGCGAGTCAATCCAATTACCGGCCCCATCGCCGTCGAGGGGGCCCGTCCCGGCGACGTTCTGCGCGTCGAGATCCTGGAAATCGAGACGCGAGAGTGGGGCTGGACGGCCAACATCCCGGGCTTCGGGCTGTTGGCCGACGAGTACCCCGATCCGTTCGTGAAGCTCTGGGAGTGCGACTACGAGCGGAACACGGCGCAGTTCCGGCCAGGCATCCACGTGCCTCTCGATCCGTTCGTGGGTGTAATCGGCGTGGCGCCCGCCGAGCCCGGCAGGCACTCCACGGTGCCGCCGCGGCGGGTCGGCGGCAATATGGACATCCGTTTCATGCGCGCGGGCAGCACGCTGTACGTGCCGGTGGCGCTGGAGGATGCGCTGTTCTCGATTGGCGATACGCATTGCGCGCAGGGCGACGGCGAAGTATGCGGAACCGCTATCGAGACGGCAGGGAGCGTGACCCTGAACTTTTCGCTGGAGCGATCGTTCACGCTGGACTACCCGATGCTCGAAGTGGCGGGCAACCTGGTGCGCGGCAGCGCCGAGCGCGGCTATCACGCCACCACGGGCATCGGCCCCGATCTGCTGGAGGCGGCGAGAGATGCCGTCCGCGGCATGATCGCCCACCTGGGGCGCAGGCGCGATTTGCCGCCACTGGAGGCATACGCGCTCTGCTCGGTGGCCGGCGATCTGAAGATCAGCGAGATAGTGGACGCCCCGAACTGGGTCGTCTCGTTCTTCATGCCCAATAACCTGTTCGACCAATAGCATCCGGCGACGGTGGGTGTCTCCACGATATTGACATTCGTGGAGACACCCACCGTCGCCGGATGCTATTGGTCGAACAGGTTATTGGGCATGAAGAACGAGACGACCCAGTTCGGGGCGTCCACTATCTCGCTGATCTTCAGATCGCCGGC
>JANWHV010000073.1 GCA_025450255.1 Chloroflexota bacterium
CGGTGCCGCCGGCTCCTTTGCCCTGCAAAATTCGGGATGACTCATGAGACAACAAGCCCGCCGGAAGCTTCCGGCGGGCTTGTTGTCACCTGAACGCGATATGAGCTTTAGTGGTCGCCGGCGCGGGCGTCAAGCTCCTCCTGCGTGGGAGGCGTCTCGGGCTCGGCGGCCGGAGCGGAGGCGGTGGGCTTGACGGCGTCCTGTTGTACCGGACCGGTGCCGGCCTCGTCGTGCTTTACCTCGATCCAATTTTCCTCGCCGAAGTCCTCGTCCTCATCGTCGCCCCCGCGCTGACTGAAGTAGGCGATCGCCGCGCCGACGATCAGGCCCAACAGCAGGAACTTGAAGAAACCACCGCGCTTCCTCGGCTCGGGCTCTTCTACGTCCCGCGCCTGCGCGACCGCCTGATCCGCGGCGCTACCCGCCTGATCGGCCGCCTTCGCTGCAGCTTCGCTTGCCCGCTGAGCGGCCCGCGACGCGGCGTCGGCGGCGGAGTGCGCAGCCCTGGACGCAACGTCCGCGGCTTGCGAGAGGAGGTCACTTGCCGAGGCCGCCGCGCTCTGCGCGGCATCCGACGCTGAGTCCGCGGCGGATGATGCTGCCTGCTTCGTACTGCCCAGGGCCTGGTCGGCAAGCGTCTTGGCTGCTTCTATCAGTTGTGCAAGCGATTGCTGGACGAGTTGTTGCACCGCGTCCCTGGTCACATCCGACAGTTGGTGGGCGGTTTCCTTCATGGTGTCCTTCACGGATTCTCGTATTTCCTCGAGGTCTGCCATTCGCTTCTCCTGTTCGATGCGCTCATGACCATGCGAAAAGGGCATGGTCCAGTCAATCCGGCGCGCGGCGCCGGCATGGGTTCAGGCCAGAGTCTGCCCTGGCCGCAGCTCGATGACTTCAAGGTCAGGATTCTCGGCGCGAAGGTCGTCGGGCGTACCCGTGAGCAGCGGAAAGGTGCCATAGTGCATCGGCACCACGGACATGGCGCCGAGCAGCCGGGCGGCGAGCGCAGCTTCGCGCGGGGACATGACGAATCGATCGCCAATCGGCAAGATCACCAGGTCCGGCCGGTACAGGTCGCCAATAATCTTCATGTCGCCGAACACGGCGGTGTCGCCCGCGTGATAGACCTTAAAGCCGTTCTCGAAGGTGATCACATAGCCCACGGCCTCACCGCCATAGACAATCGTGCCGTCGTCCTCGGTGATGCCGCAACTATGGTCGGCGTGGACCATGGTAACGGTGATACCGCCTATCTTCTGGCTGCCGCCTTTGTTCATGGGGGACGTGTTCGTCACGCCCTTGCGCTCCATCCAGGCGCAAAGCTCGAAAATACCGACGACGGTGGGCGTCGTCTCCCTGGCGACGGTTACCGCGTCACCGATATGGTCAAAGTGCCCGTGCGTGCATAACATCAGGTCGAGTGCATCGATTTTCTTCGCGGCGTCCGGACATGACGGATTTCCCGCCAACCAGGGATCGATAAGCAGGGTCTTCCCATCCGCGCTACGAATCTTGAAGGTTGAGTGTCCGAGCCAGGTCAACGTTATTCCGCGAACGGCGCTCAATGCCCACTCTCCTTCCTGACCGTGGTATATCCAATGCGTGGCTTTCGCGCGATCTCGCAACCTCTATTCTAGCAGTATGGCGCGTTTGCGGCTGATTTAGATTGCATTGCGCGGGGTACCGTCGGCTTGCGCTATGGTCGTGACTGGGCCATGATACACACATCGCGCGCCGCGCTTCGGCGCGCGACTAGAACGAGGAGCACATTCATGAGCCGCGTCTTGCTGGGCATCGCTGCCTTTCTGATAGCAATTTGGGTCATTTTCGCCGTCTTCAGCGCCGTGAAAGGCCTGATACATCTGGCACTGGTAATCGCGATTCTGCTGGTGGGCTACAACCTGCTCACGAGCCTCGGGCGGCGGCACAACGACGGCAGTTAGGCCGGCGAATCCGCTGCCTCGTCGCCTAACCGCGATTGCGAACCGGAGCGAAACTCACCCATCGTACAGTTCAGCGTTACCAGTTCGTCCGCGATATCCGCAATCAAGGTCGCGGGAACGCGCACTTCTCCCAGATCGACGTCCGCGGCCTCGACAATAAGCGCGGAAATGATGTCCTGGTCCGCGTCGACCATCACGTCTCTAACCACGCCGAGTTCGCCATCGGAACAGAGGACGGTATAGCCGCGCCCGACATCAGCTGCCCCCGGTTCGATGTTTTTGTCTTCCTCCACGACCATGGGCGCGACTCCAGGCTCGACGCCAAGTGGGAACATCACCGAGCCGAACGTGAAGCCGGAGGGAATAAAGCTACCCGTGGGTGGATAAACGTAGTGCTCCTTGCTGAAATTCGCCAGGGAATCGATCTGTTTCCCGTCGATGTCGAGATGCACGCCATCATCGTCGACACGTGATACAAGCCGCATCGGCACGATGACGTCTCTTGTTAAGAAGTGGCCTTGATGCACGACAATGCTTTCGACGTCGCCCTTTGCATCGCTCAGAATGACGCGGTCGACGCTGCCGATGTGTCTGCCGTCCGACGTGTGAACTCGAGACCCAAGTACAAATTGCATGCGCTATTCCCTCACCCTTTCAAGAAGTCAGTGACGCCGCGCGCGTCCATGGCCGTTGTCTCATTCGATCCGCAAGATATCAACGAGGGTTGGCCAGGCTCCGCGCGGCGGTGCTCCCCACATTTGAGTATGGCGCCGCGCGGATTAGCGGGTTATACTCCAGATGATGGCGTTTCCACATCTACCCTACGACAGACGCAATGTTGCCGCGCGGCGCCACGGTATTACACGGTGGTACGCGCTATCGCGCCGGTGAGAAACGCCCCCCAGTCAAGCATTACATGGGGAACATAGCCCATACATGACAGGCTATACGTCATCCCCGACCGCGAACGATCGCCCACGGGAGGCTTGTGGCGTTTTCGGCGTGCTGGCGCCCGAGCAGGATGTGGCGCGCGCGGCGTATTTTGGACTCTATACACTGCAGCACCGCGGTCAGGA
Source organism: Chloroflexota bacterium (assembly GCA_025450255.1). The sequence goes on from JANWHV010000073.1 coordinate 3,020, forward strand.
AAGCGCCGGTATCGCGGTTGGTGACGGCAAAGCGATCCGCGTACGGCGCGAGATGGGCCTGGTCTCGCAGGTATTCAGTGAACTCGATCTCGAAGACTTGCGCGGGATCGTGGCGATCGGGCATTGCCGCTACTCCACGACGGGCTCGAGCCAGCTTTGCAACGCGCAGCCGATGGTGATCGTCGATCCGCCCGGAGCGCCGCAGGCCGGCGAACCGCTCGCGCTCGCGCATAACGGTAACCTGGTGAATGTGCCGGAGTTGCAAGAATGGCTGCGATCGATGGGCGCGAACTTCAATTCGTCCAGCGACAGTGAAGTGATCATCCAGTTAATCAAACACACCAGTGGCCGGACCTGGCACGAACGAATCGCGCGCGCCCTGCCCCGGCTGGCCGGCGCCTTTAGCCTGGTGCTGGCTTCGGCGAATGAGCTGTACGCAGCGCGCGATCCCTGGGGTATACGACCATTGTGCCTCGGCAGATGGGAGGGCCGCTCGGTCGTGGCATCCGAATCCTGCGCGTTGGAGACTATCGGCGCTACTCTCGAGCGCGAGATCTCGCCAGGCGAGCTGGTGCGAATTACCGAGACCGGGTTGACATCCGTGCAGTACGCGGAGGCAAAGCCGAGCCTGTGCTCATTCGAGTTTATTTATTTTGCCCGCCCGGACAGCATTGTCGATGGCCAATCCGTACACGGGGTCAGGATAGCGCTCGGACGGCGGCTGGCGATCGAACATCCGGCCGAGGCGGATATGGTAATGCCTGTTCCTGACTCGGCGATCCCCATGGCGGTTGGCTACGCCAGGCAGTCCGGCATCCCGTATGGCGACGGGCTGGTGAAGAACCGCTATATTGGGCGCACGTTTATCTCGCCCACCCAACTGCAACGCGATCGAGGCATTCAGCTCAAGTTCAACCCGCTGGCCTCGGAACTGCGAGACAAACGCGTGGTGGTTGTCGAAGACTCATTGATACGCGGCACCACGAGCAAGCCGCTGGTCGCTCTCTTGCGACGGGCCGGCGCCCGCGAGGTCCACCTTCGGATCGCGTCGCCACCTTATCGGCATCCATGTCACCTGGGCATGGACACTGGCCGCCGCGAGGAACTGATCGCCGCGCATCAGTCCGTGGAGGAGATACGGTGCTATACGGGCGCGAACTCGCTGCGCTTTTTGAGCGTTGAAGGGCTGGTGTCGGCAATCGGGCGGCCGGCCGGCCACTCCTGTCGGGGCTGCCTTGACGGACGGTATCCCGTTAAGGCGCGACAAGAAGTGGAAGTTCTCGCCCTGGACTGAAGGGTCGATGGGAGGTAGGCGCATGGATCTGGTCGAGATTCTCGCGAGTATGATCACGGACGAGGGTTTGTCGGTTGCCCTGATCGTTGGGCGAGACGGCCTGCTGGTCGAGGGGCAAAGCCGCGGCAGCGGCATGGATTTGCAAGCAGTTGCCGCGATGGCGGCCCGGTCGCTGGTCGATGCCGATCGCATGGGCAAAGCGCTCAACGGGGGGCCGGTTAGCCGCGTACGGACACGATTCGAGTCGTATCTGCTCTCTGTTGAGACCGTGACAGAATCCGATCTGCTGGTCGCGGGCGTCTCAAACGCCGCGGACGGCGAACGGCTGTACAATGCCGTGGCCCGCTATTACGCGCAGCTTCAGCAATTACTCGGCGAGCTATAGTGCCGCGCTCGCCGTCTCGGCCCACCGTATCGTCGAGCCACGCCGGCCGCGAATCGTCGCCTGCGCCTGCCATGACCTACGCGGAAGCGGGTGTCGATATCGATGCCGGGGATCGTGCCGTAACGCTTATGCGACCGGCGATCGCCGGCGCCGCGCGTCTTGCCAATCGCTTCGGCAGCTTTGGCGCCGCGGTGGCATCGCCAGGCGGGAATACGCTGCTGGTCAGCAGTGCCGACGGGGTCGGCACGAAGCTGTGTCTGGCCCGTACGGACGAGGAATGTGCCGGGCTTGGGCGCGATCTCGTACACCACTGTATTAACGACATCCTGACCAGCGGCGCTCGCCCCCTGTTTTTTC
>JANWHV010000074.1 GCA_025450255.1 Chloroflexota bacterium
GGGCGACCCTGCGCACCATCACCATCAATGCCGCGCGCCTCTCTTTCCCCAAAACCATCGCCACCGGCCTGATCGCCCTGCGCCTGGTAGCGGGCGCCCAGGGTCCCCTCGATGCCGGCGTCGCCAGGATCAACCCCGGTTCCACCATGGCCGAGGTGGGGGCGGCCAGCGCCAGCGGCGATATGGCCCGCCTCTCGCGGTTCGTCACCTTCTTAGGCGGCGTGGGCGTGCCGGCGCGGGGCGCCGGTACGGCGATCGTCGACCTGCGCACCCCCGGCAACTATGGCCTGCACATCACCCATGGCGACCAGGATCCGGGTACCGACTTCATGTTTACCGTGGCGGCGGCCGGCACGCAGCGTGCCGCCATGCCTCGAGCTGACGTGACCGTGAACCTGCGGGGAACGCGTTTCGTGGGCTTGCCCAAAACCCTGCGGGCCGGCGCCACCACCTTCAAGGTCACCAACAGCAGCTCCGGGGTCCGCGATATGCTCCTCTTCCGCGCCGACACCGGCAAGACAGTGCAAGACATGATCGCCGCCGAGAAAGTCGATGCCCGGACCGGAAAGGATCCCGCATGGCTGCATGATGCCGCCAGCCTCGATGTACTCTCGCCCCACCAGACTGTCTGGGCGACCGTCAATCTGGTAGCCGGCAGCTACTTCGCCCTGTGCCCCTTGCCCGACGCCGCGAAGAAGAATGGCCAGGCGCTCGCCCTCGAGGGCATGCTTGTCCCGCTCACCGTATCCTGAACGCCCGACGCCGCGCTACAAGCCCTCCCATGTGGACGAATCCACATGGGAGGGTCGCATATGCCGGGATGGTAAGCACAGTCATGAGGCATCGCGGTAGGATAGAAGCCGGCCGCGTGGCGCGGGAGCGCGAGAGGAAAGTCGATCGATGCATCGATATTGGGGGCTGGATGCGGGCGCGGCGGCTCCTCACGCCCACGCCGGCGCGGACCCGCGGCTGTACGGACACATGCTCATCCTCGTCCGCATGGCGTGGGTGGTCGCGGCGCTTTTTATCATCGGCCTGTACATCGCCACTCTGCCCTATAGCTTTACGCTGCTCGATACGCCGTGCCCGATCTCGTCGTGCTCGCTGACGACAGGGCAATTATCGATGGGTGACGTGCGGGCCCTGCACGGGCTGGGCATATCGCTGGACGCCTATGCCACCTACTGGACTGCCTTCTACGCCTGCATGTCGCTCGTGTGCTTCGTCCTCGGCGCCTGGCTCGCCTGGCGCAAATCCGACGACTGGCTGGTCCTGCTGGTTTCCCTGTCACTGATCAGCATTGGCGCCTTCCTTACCCTCGGCAACGTGGCGGCCGGCGCCTCAATCTGGCAATTGCCCGCCGCGTGCTTCTCCACGATCAACACGCTCGTCGCGCTGTATACTTTCGCCCTGTTCCCCACGGGCCGGCCCGTACCCCGCTGGGCGGGCTGGGTGCCATTGAGCGCGCCGGCGGCGACGCTGACGTATCTCTTGTTCCTGCGCCCACTGCATCTCCCTGGTTGGTCCCTGGATCACAACCCCCTTGGCGCCATCACCTTTTGGGGCTCCTGGATTATCCTTACGGCCGCACAGGTCTATCGCTACCGGCGGGTGTCGACCCTGGTCGAGCGACAGCAGACAAAATGGGTGGCCTTCGGCTTTGTGGCCCTGCTGCTGACCAGCCTCGCCGACGCGGTCGTGAACAACGCGCTTACCCTGCAGCACGACGGCATGCTCTACATGCTCCTCTCCACCATGCTTACCGCGGCCGTCCTCGTCCTGCCGCTCTCCTTTGCCCTGGCCATCCTGCGCTCTCGGCTCTGGGACATCGACTCGATCATCAACCGCGCCCTGGTCTACGGCGTGCTGACCGCCAGTGTGATTGGGTTCTACGTGCTGATTGTCGGCAGCCTTGGCGCCCTGATCCAGGCGCGCGGCAACCTGCTGCTCTCGCTCGCCGCCACCGGCGCGGTCGCGCTCCTCTTCCAGCCCTGGCGAGAGCGGCTACAGCGCGGCGTGAACCGCCTGATGTATGGCGATCGAGGCGAGCCCTACGCCGTCATTTCCCGCCTTGGCCGGCAACTGGAGGGCACGCTGGCGCCTGACGCGGTGTTGCCGGCTATCGTCGAGACCGTCGCCCAGGCCCTGCGGTTGCCCTACACGGCGATCGCCTTGCGGCAGGAATCAGGCTTCAGGATAGCCGCCGCGGTCGGCGCGCCGGCCGGTACGCCGCTGCGCATCCCGCTCGTCTACCAGGGCGACACGGTAGGCGAGCTGCTGCTCGGGCCGCGACCCGGCGAGGGCTCCTTCTCAAAGTCCGACCGCCGCTTGCTGGACGATCTGGCGCGTCAGGCAGGGGTCGCGGCGTCCGCCGTCCGCCTCACCGCCGATCTGCGGCACTCGCGCGAACGGCTGGTCACGGCACGCGAGGAAGAGCGGCGCCGGCTGCGCCGTGACCTGCACGATGGGCTGGGCCCGGCATTGGCGAGCGTAACCCTGATGGCCGACGCCGCCCGCAACCTGCTTGCGCCGGACCCCAGCGCGAGCGCCGATCTCCTGCTCAAGCTAAAGGCTGAGGCGCAGGCGGCCACGGCCGAGATCCGGCGGGTAGTCTACGCGCTACGGCCCCCTGCCCTGGATGAGCTGGGACTGGCATCCGCCTTACAGGAACAGGCGGCGCAATACAGCCAGGGTGGGCTGCTGGTAACGGTCAGTGTTCCAGAGTGCCTCCCGCCACTCCCCGCCGCCGTGGAGGTGGCGGCGTATCGCATAGCCCAGGAGGCGCTGACCAACGTGCTGCGCCATGCCAGGGCACGGCTCTGCACGGTATGTCTCGCTCTGGACGATGGGCTGTGGCTGGAAATCACCGACGATGGCCAGGGATTGAACGGCGGCCGCCCCGGCGTGGGGTTGGCATCGATGCGCGAACGGGCCGAGGAACTGGGCGGCGCCTGCGCGATCACGCAGGGCGATCGAGGCGGGACCGTCGTCCGAGCGCGATTGCCGCTGCTGGGCGAGGAGCGTGAGACCGACCCGCCACCATCACGCGAACGATAAGGGGTTGGCCATGGAGCGTATTCGCATCCTGATTGCCGACGACCACCCGGTTTTCCGCTATGGCATGAGCGCCTTGTTAAGCTCGGTCGCCGACATGGAGGTGATCGGCGAAGCCACGACCGGGGAGGAGGCCGTGGCGCTGGCGGAAACCCTGCGGCCGGATGTGATCCTCATGGACATCAAGATGCCCGGCATCAACGGCATCGAGGCCACCCGCCAGATCGCGCGTGCCCATCCCGACACCCGCATTCTGGCGGTAACCATGCTGGAAGAGGACGACGCGGTATTCGCGGCGATGCGCGCCGGAGCGCTCGGCTATCTGGTAAAAGGGGCGGACCAGCATGAGGTGCTGCGGGCGATCCACGCGGTGGCGAGTGGCGAGGCGATTTTTGGCCAGGCCATTGCCCGGAGACTGACGCACTTCTTCGCCACCCCACCCGAAGGCGCGTTGCGCAAAGCCTTCCCCGATCTCACCGAGCGCGAGCGAGAGATCCTGCTGCTCATAGCGGAGGGGCGTGGCAATGCGGCGATCGCGCAGCGTCTGTCGCTCAGCGAGAAGACGGTACGCAACCACATTTCGAACATATTTGGCAAGCTCCAGGTAGCGGATAGGGCGCAGGCCATCGTCCGCGCCCGGGAAGCGGGGATGGGCGGCGAGGGTCACCGGGCATAAGTGGAGAGCGCGCTGTCGTCACCGTAATGCTCTGACGCAAGCCGCTTATATGGCCTTACCCCACGGTGTCCGGAATCTGGAGACTGCGGATGCCCTGCAGCTCGATCCAGTAGCGCCCGCCACCGTGGACGACGCTCATCAGCACGTTGTCGCAGCCTGGGCAGCGGATGACCGTGCCCGGTCCATGGGCGTAGACGGCCAGGGCGCCGAGGAGGTCCGCGGCGCCACAGCCGGCGCAGATCGTGCGTGCCATGGTCATCTCGTGGACAAAGATCTCTCGCAAGATACCGGCCGCGGCATTGCCGTCGAGCTTGAGCTCATTCCCAGCCATTTCCATCAGGGGCCTCCCGTTGGTCCAAAGCGTTCGGTTTTAATGCGTGCCGCCGGGTAGCCGCGCGCCAGGAGCAGGTTGGCCGCCGTTTCCACGAACTGGGTCGGGCCGCAGACGAACGTGGTGGGCCGTAGCTCGAGCGGCCAGCCGACGTCCGCGAGCATAGCGGCGTCGATCCGGCGGCGATAACCTGCCCATCCGGCGGGCGCGTCACGGGTGAACGTGTAGCGAATATCAATGCCCTCGGCGCCGGCGGCGAGACGATCCAGCTCCCGACCGTAGATGATCTCGTCGGGGCCGCGGACCGAATAGAGCAAGCGCACGAGCGCCGCGCTGCCGGCGGCGACGCGATGGCGGATCATCGCCATCAACGGCACGATGCCCGACCCACCGGCCAGCAGCAACAGCGGGCCGCCCATGGCTGCCTCCCAGACGAAGTAGCCGCCGATTGGGCCGCGGATCTCGATCGAGTCACCTACCTGCACGTCCTCGACCAGATAAGGAGAGACTTCCCCCTCGTCGAGGCGCTCGACGGTGAGCGCCAGCCGCGGCTCCTCGGGTGGCGAGGCGATGGAGTAGCTGCGGGCGGCCTGGTAGCCATCCTCCGCCGTCAAGCGCACATCCACGTGTTGCCCCGGGCGATGGGTAACCCAGTTTGGTACGGTAAGCACCAGGCTCTTTGCCCTTGGCGTCTCGGCGATAATCTGCGCGACGGTGGCCTGGCGCCAGCCTAGTCCCCCTCGTACCGCTGTTCCTTCCATGGATCTCCATACAGGTTATAGCCGCGTACTTCCCAGAAGCCCGGTTCATTGTCGCTCATCAGGCGGAGGCCACGCACCCACTTGGCGCTTTTCCAGAAGTAGAGGTGCGGCACGATCATGCGCGCCGGCCCGCCGTGCTCGGGTGCGAGGGGCGATCCCTCGTAGGTATGGACGATCCACGCCTTGCCATTCGTGATGTCGGCGATCGGCAGATTCGTGGTGTAGCCGCCGTCAGAGAAGGCGGTCACGTATGGCACGTCGTACTCGACCTGTGCCAGGAGGGTGTCGAGTGAGACGCCCTCCCAATGGGTGTCCAGCTTCGACCAGCGGGTCACGCAATGGATATCGACGGTTACGGTCTCCCGTGGTAGGGCAAGTAGTTCCTGCCATGTCCAGCGCTTGGGTTCACTGACCTGGCCGAGAATAGCAAAATCCCAGGCATCGCGAGGATGCGGGGCGGGTCCGGCGGAGAGGACGGGGAAGTCGCCGACCAGGTGCTGGCCGGGCGGGACCCGCCCTGGAGGGGCCTCGGTAGGGTGGCGACGGCCGCGGAAGCCGCGCGAGATGAATCCCATCTTCGTTCCTCCGTGCAAGGTAGTCAGTTCTCTATCCGCTGAATCCGTGCGTTGGCCTCCCAGGTCTGCCTGGCGCCCATGAGGGCGCCGCCGTTGGCGGCAATGATCCGCGAGTGCGTCGCGGGTTGTGGTCGGACAGGGAATCCAACTGCCCGATAGCCCTATGATAGTGTAGCGGTGTCAAACGAGCGTTAAAGGAGGAACTTCACGCCACCGCCGGCGCAATCCGCGGCACAATAACGGCCCACTGCTACGCTCGGAGCGTAGCGCGGCAACGAGGGCCTATCTGGTTGTCAGGCTTGGCCAGGGTAGCGCGGGCATTGGTGGGAGAATAGTTACCATATTAGCAGCGGATCCCAGTCATGGCCAGACACATGCACACACGGAGAGTGGGCGCTATGATCACCGAGGACGAAGTACGGCAAATAACGCTTTTTGCGTCGTTGGATGACGCCCATAAGCAGCGCATTGCCGATCATGCGGCCGATATCCGCGTGCGCGATGGCGACTGGGTAGCGCGCGAAGGCGAGGCGGCTGCCTTCTACGTGTTGCTGAGCGGGCGTATCGAGATATCCAAGGGCATTGGTGGATCGCAACGCAGCCTCGCACTGCGCGAAGCCGGTGAATTCTTTGGCGAGGTGCCGCTGCTTATTGGAGCGCCATTCGTCGCCAGCTTCCGGGCGATCGAGCCCTCACGGCTCCTCCGCCTGGGACCATCCGACTTCGCCGCATTGGTCTCCGCCACACCCGAGATTCATCAAAGCTTGACGGCCGCGCTGCTCGAGCGCGTCGGCAACCTAGAAGACGCCGTCACCTCGGCCGAGCGCATCCCTATCGTGGTAGGAAGCCCGTTTGACCTTGCTTGCCATACGGTGCGTGAATTTCTGTCGCGAAACTTCGTGGACCACGAGTGGCTGGACTCGACGAGCGAGCGGGACCTTCCCTGTATTCCGGCACGTGCCGTCGAGCATGGCGTCTACCCTGTAGTTGTTTTGCCGGATGATACGCTCCTGCCACAACCGTCGCTCCGCCGGCTTGCGGAAGCGGTCGGCTTGCAGACCGTGCCGGCCGCGACGGACTATGACGTGGTGATTGTTGGTGGTGGGCCGAGCGGCCTGTCGGCGGCGGTCTACGGCGCTTCGGAGGGCTTGCGTACGTTGATGGTCGAGGGGACGGCGCCGGGTGGCCAGGCCGGGACCTCGTCGCGCATCGAGAATTATCTCGGGTTCCCCATCGGTATATCGGGTGATGAGCTGGGCAGCAGGGCGCTCACGCAGGCGCGGCGATTCGGCGCGGAAATCGTGGTAACGCGGCAGGTGTGTTCGATCGCGCCGGGCGATCACCTGCACACGCTCGCGCTTGAAGATGGGGTGACGGTCCGAGCGCGCGCGATCGTGCTTGCCCTCGGCGTCACGTACCGGGCGCTCGCGGTACCAGGGATCGAACAATTTCTCGGCGCCGGGATTTACTACGGCGCCGCTCGCACCGAGGCGTTGGGCATGCGCGGCCGCTCGGTCTACCTGATCGGCGGCGGCAACTCGGCCGGCCAGGCGGCGATGTTCTTCGCCAACTACGCCACGCAGGTGACCTTGCTCGTGCGAGGGCCATCGCTGGCGGAATCGATGTCCAGCTACCTCATCGACCAGTTGACCACGCGGGCGAATATCGCCGTGCGGACGGGTACGGAGATGATCGGCGTTGCCGGCCATCACCACCTCGAAGCAATTACCCTCCGCGACCGGGCGCGGGACGGCGTGGAGCGCGTGCCGGCGGACGGCGTCTTCATCTTTATCGGCGCCGATGCCAACACCGACTGGCTGCCCAGGGCGATAGCCCGCGACGACCACGCATTTCTGCTCACCGGGCGCGATGTCGGCGACCTATTCCCCGACCGCTGGGCCGAACGCGATCCGTACCTCCTTGAAACCAGCGTGCCCGGCATCTTCGCGGCGGGCGACGTGCGCCATGGGTCGCTCAAGCGCGTGGCATCGTCGGTCGGCGAGGGAAGCATGGCCATTGCTTTCATTCATCAATATCTGGCGTTGGCTCCGCCAGCCTGAGCCGCTGGATTGCCGCCACGCGCAAAAGTGCCGGGAAGATGCACTGGGGCGTACCGCGGACTGGGTGCGGATCGGTGGGCGATCGACCGCGCGCGGGCGGCCTACGGCGCGGCCAGGACCGGTTCTTTCCGGCGGAAGCGGTCCACCGTCGCGCGCTTGACGTGCGTGAGATGTTCGCCCATCAGGCGTGCCGCCTCCGCGTGCGCGCCCCGGCGGAGCGCCGCGACGATACCGATGTGTTCCTGATGGTCCTCGAGAAGACGACCGTTTACGAATCCGTGTTGGGCGCGCTCCATGACCATGTAGGCGTGCAGCCGCTCATACAGGTCAAGCAGCACTCGATCGCCCGTCGCCACAATCACCTCGCGATGGAATTGCCGCGTCGCCTCCGCATAGCGGCGCATGTCAGGCCCATTCTGGTGTCGGACTATGGTGTCCTCCCGCGCGAGTAAATCCTCAATGCGCGCAATGCTTTGCTCGGAGAGGTTTGGACCGGCTTTCTCGATCGCGTACACTTCGAGCAACGCGCGTAAGTCCAGCGTATGCAGAATATCCGCCTCCGTGAACTGCGTCACCGACAAGCCGCGTCCCTCGGCGTTTTCGACCAACCCTTCGGAGGCCAGACGAAGCGCCGCATCTCGCACGGGCGTAACGCTGATGTCGAGCTGCGCCGCGATGTCGCGCAGGTTCAGCCGGGCGCCGGGGGCGAGGCGCCCATCCAAAATCTGCGCCCGCAGCAACCCGTAGGCCTGCTCCCAAACCGGACGGTGCTCAATGGCTACATGGACGGGCCCCTCGTTCATTATGCTGTCCTCCGCGCACCGGCACGCGTTTATTCGTCATTTGTTGTGACACATTCTAGCACGGTAGACATGGCGAACGGGAGACGATCGGTAGTGGCGCGGCAACGCCGCCAATCCGAGCGCCCGGCTAAGGAAGACGAGGCAGTAGTGATAGGCGCCACAGGGCGCCGCCCACCTCCAGCGCCAGGACCTGGCCGCCGGCTCGCTCATCGGTGACGGCGAGCGCGACGATCGGCCCGGCATGGTGTTCCTGGGCGATCTTTGCCCAGTCCTGGTCGTCCGCCCGGCGGTAGTAGAGCCCACGCGTCGACGCGGCCAGCAGCGCCGCGCCTGGCTCCGCGACCACGGCAAGGTCGAGTATCGCCGGCTGCTCGGCGTCCGGCGCCTGGCCGGCCGGCAACGGCGATACTCGCGGCTGGCCGGCGCCAGACGCGAATGGACCGATCACCCGATCCGCGGCCGCGGCATACCACGCGCCGTCCGGCCCGACAGCCGCGACGCGGGCGACAGACGCGGCGCACTCGTACTGCCCTCGTTGCTCCCAGACGCCGTCCGGCGCGCCTTCCCAGATGCTGAGATTGGCGACGTGAGGATCGCCGAGGACAACCTGAAGCCGGTAGTTACCATCCTGGAGCGAAA
>JANWHV010000075.1 GCA_025450255.1 Chloroflexota bacterium
CGGTGCTGGGCATGGCATGGTCGCTCATTGCCCTCAAGGTCGTCGTGCCGCATTTCAACGCCGGCGATAGCTCGTATTGGGGCAGGTACGTCCCGCCGGGCTTTTACGGCAGCAGTATAGTGACCCAGAGCGACACCATAAAGTTCTGGCTGCATCACCCGGACCTGGTGCGCGACAACCTTACCAGTGAAGCCAAGCTGAGCTATTTGCACCGGCTGTTGTTCCCTTCCGGCTATCTTTCGCTCCTGAGCCCGCTTACCTTTCTGGTAGGACTGCCAAGCTTGGTGCTCATCCTGCTGAGCTACGAGCCGCACATGTATGGCGGTCTTGCCCATTATTCGGCGGAACTGGTCCCCGTCACCATCGTGTCCGCGATATTGGGCACGGAGTGGCTGGCGAAAACGTTGGCGCCGCGCATCCGAGTTCCGTTCGGCGTCATTGTTCTGGCGTGCAGCGCGTATGTGTTGATCGCGTCGGTAGTCAATCACCGCGTTAACGGATTCAGCCCGATCGCCGCGAACTTCTCCATGCCGACCGAGACGGCACATGACAAGCTGATCGACCGGGCCCTGGCCATGATTCCAGCCGGCGCCTCGGTTTCCGCCCAGGATAACTTGAACGCGCATCTGAGCGACCGCGAGCAGATCTTTCTCTACCCCGATCTCGACAGCAACCGCGTGCAATATATCGTGCTCGACGCCACGCAGCCCACGGGCTCGGTGCTTCGGCCGTGCGATCTGTCGGTGCAGGTTACGGGCGTGAATGCCGCGTGCAACGTCGCGGCGGGTCCCGGCACGCCTCTCCCGGTCGTCCCTGCCAAAGCGGACGACGACAACGCGCTCTTGCGCAACGGCAATTGGACGATTGTATTCGCCGACGACGGCATTCTGTTGCTCAAGCACCATACGCCAGGCGAGCCGCTGAACACCACGTTACCGCCGCGGTTCTATTCCTTCATGATCGTACCTGCTTCCGATATCCCTAATGGTGCGCCGCTGGCGCGCTTTGGCGAATACCTGGAACTTGACGGCTTCAAGATCAGCCGGACGGAGTTCGTCAATCTGCGGAACCCAGACATAGTGGTCACGACCTGGTGGCGTGTGCTCAAGCCGTTGCCCGATCGCGCGCGCCTCGTTCACTACTTGACCGACTCCACCGGCGCGTTGCAGGTATTTTGGGACGATCAACAGGCAACGGACTGGTCGGTACTGAGCGCCTGGCAGCCGGGCAGAGTGTATAAAGTGAAGTCGTATCAATTGTCGGTGACAACCGAGCATAGCGGTAATATTGGCGTGGATATTGGCATTTCGTTCAACGACCGCGACTATGCGAATGTCGACAATAACGCGGCGATCGCCATACTCAATCCACGGAGCGGTATTGTCGCGGTTGGCAACAAGAAGACCGTCCTGAAACTGACCAGCATCCACGCAAGTCTCTGAGATGCGCGAATCGCGTATCGGCGTGTACGGCGGCACATTCGATCCGATCCACGTCGGTCACCTTGCGGCCGCCGAGGCCGTTCGTGAGGCATTTGGCTTAGCCAGGGTGCTGTTTCTGCCGAATTGGCGGCAGCCGCTCAAGCCTCACGATCCGGCGGCCACGCCCGCGTCTCGCTGGGCGATGGTGACGGCGGCCATCGCTGGGAATGAATTTTTTGCCGCGAGCGCCATTGAGCTGGAGCAGGAAAAGCCGTCGTTCTCCATCGATACTCTCGATGCGCTTCGACAGTTGTACCCGGACACTGAGCTGCGATTTCTGCTCGGCGTTGATGCCGCGAATCAACTCGCGGACTGGCGCCGGCCTGAGCGCGTGCTCGCCGAGTATCACCCAATCGTCTTGCGGCGAGGGGGTCGTGGAGGGCTCGACTGGGATGCCCTCGAGCGCATACGGCCTGACGCGCGCAGGCTGGTGACTGTCGCGAAGGTGCCCGCTCTGGACATCTCGTCAAGCGAGATACGCACTATGGTCGCGGCCAGGAGGTCGATTCGCTATCTTGTCCCTGAAGTAGTCCGAGACATAATCGAAGAAGAACGGCTCTACCAGCTTGACGGGTGATCCCCGCCCGAGTAGCATACTTTCGTGACCGTGCTAGGCGGGGGGGTAGCCGTCCCCTGAACGGCAAATCGGCTATACGGCCGGCGGAATTCCGGGCTCAAGGATTGTCCCCGCTTGGGACTGTGCATGGTGTTTGGCGCACAACGCGCTGGGTCCTGACCGGCGGAGGCCCACGAACCCCGTCAGATCGAAAGAAGCAGCGGTAAGAGGTGTTCTCCGGGTGCGTCGGGGTCGCCTGGCGCGCAGTCAGATGCCATACTCAAGCCAAAAAGGTACATTCGAAAGCTTGGTGCACGGTTATTTTGTTTAAGGCAGCGCATGGCTGCCTTTTCTTATTTGTAGCCCACGCGCCGCCACAACGACAGCGGTTCCGAGCCCGGCACGAGGATGGAGTGTAAATCCGTGAACGGAGAGCCATCGCTGCTTCCGGTACCCGAGCCGGACTCCGGAGCGCAACACGACGCCGAGTCCGAGCGCGGCTCGTTGTACCGAGCCTATCGCTCGCTTACCTTTGACGAGGTGTTCGGTCAGCGCCACGTAACCCAGACGCTCCGAAATGCAGTCCGTTACGGGAAGGTCGCGCACGCCTATCTCTTCACCGGCCCGCGCGGTACGGGCAAGACCAGCACGGCGCGCATTCTGGCGCGCGCGGTGAACTGCCTGCAGCCACGGGACGGCGAGCCGTGCAATAGCTGTTCGATCTGCGTCAGCATGTTAGACCGCCGTTCTCTCGACCTTGTCGAGATCGACGGAGCGTCGAATAACAGCGTAGACGACGTGCGTGAGCTACGCGAGCGTGTGAATCTACGGCCGGCTGAAGGGCGCCGCAAGGTTTTCATCATCGACGAAGTACACATGCTCTCGATCGGCGCCTTTAACGCGCTGCTGAAGACGTTGGAGGAGCCGCCAGACCATATTCTGTTCGCCCTTGCCACGACAGAACTGCACAAGGTGCCGGCAACGGTGCGGTCGCGCTGCCAACTGCTTGAGTTGCGGCCGATTCCGCCGCTCGACATGGTGGCGCGGCTCCGCTACGTGTGCGCGAGCGAGGGGATCAGCGCCGGCGACGATGTGCTCGAGTTTCTATCGGCGCAGAGCACCGGCAGCCTGCGAGACGCGTTGAGCCTTCTCGAACAGGTCCGGGCATTTTGCGGCGACGAGCCGCGCCTTGAGGATGTTGAGAGCGCGCTCGGCGTGGCCCGTGTCTCAATGGTAGCGACCCTTGCAAGCGCGATGGCCGGCGGCGATCTGGCGGGGGCGCTGCTGATCGCCGGTGACCTGATGGACGGCGGCGTGGATCCCAGACAGCTCACGCGCCAGCTTAGCGGATTCTGGCGGGACGCGCTGGTCGGCCGGGCGCGACAGAAGCCGGTGAGCGAGCCGAGCGTCTCGCGATGCAGGGCCGACCAAATCGTGCCGGTGTTGCACACCTTGATGGGCGTGGAAAGCGCCACGCGGCGCTCCGACTCACCGCGCTGGGCGCTGGAGACGGCTATCGCGGACGCCACCCTTGGCCTCGGCGGCGGCGCGGGATCGGATCGCGCGCATAGTGTGCCCAATCCAGGCGTAGCCGCGCCGTCCAGCTCCGGTCATAGCCGGCAGCAGCGCGAAGCTCTAGCGCAACCAATTGCCGAACGAGCACTGGATACATATGTCGCGCGCGAGCATGGCTACGCGCCATCGTCCCCTCGGGCGCCTTCGGTACCAATCGAGTCGCTCACGGACGCGAGTGCCGTCGACATGATTCCGGTTGAAGCGGCGCCGCAAGCGGAAACTGAAACTCGGGAACATACTCCCCCGACCTCCCCGCCGCGACCGATCGCGCATGAAGCGCGGGCCGAGGCGGACGGGCATGTGTCCGCGCCCGCGGACGGTGGAGGCGAGCGCGCACAGGACGCCGTTGCCGTGACGGCAAACGGCGCCGGCCGAGCGGAAGCAGCTCCCCAAGCCACGGACATTCGAGGGCAATGGCCGCGCGTGCTGCGCCAACTCAACGAAAACCGCAAGGTGCTCGTATACAGTCTGGTGCAGAACGTGAACCTGGTGGGGATTACGGCCGCGGACGGCGTGCTGCAAATACCGTTTCCAGCGACAGAGAAGTTCAAGCGCGGCCGACTTGAATCGCCCGCGAACCGGAAGGTGCTGGAGGACGCAGTGAGCGCGGTGTTCGGTGGCAGGTGGAGCGTACGCTGTGTTACGATCGAGGAACATGTAGTCAGTGAACCGGCGAACCTCGACGATTATGAGTATCTTGAGCAGATTGCGGCCGAGGCGTCCGGAATGACCGGCGAGGCCGGTGACGGCGCATAGCGAGGCTGCCGACGAGCGCGGGGGGTATGACAATGGGCTTCGATCAACGAGCCATGCGAGACATGATGAAGCAGGCGCAGCAAATGCAGGCGCAAATGGAAAAGGCGCAGCAGAAGCTAGCCGAGGAATCGGTTGAGGGCTCGGCCGGCGGCGGCGCCGTGACGGCGAAGGTTTCAGGGCAGCTTGAGCTTCAGGCAATCACGATCAGTAAGGATGTAGTCGACCCCGAGGATGTTGAAATGCTGCAAGACCTCGTGCTCAGCGCCGTGACCGACGCGCTGGAGAAAGCCAAGGCCTTGCAGGGTGAACGACTAGGCGCCATCACTGGCGGCTTGAACCTTCCCTTCTAGCATCATGTACGGCATCCAACCCGGCACGGCATCGATCGCGGAACCGGTAGCTCACCTGATCGAGGAGCTCGGCAAGCTGCCCGGTATCGGGCCCAAGACGGCGCAACGCCTGGCGTACTATATCCTCCGGCAGCCGGTGGAGGATGCGCGCCTCCTGGCAAACGCTATTGTGCAGGTCAAGGAGCGCATCGTCTATTGCGGCACCTGCTGGAATCTGACCGAAAATAATCCGTGCGCCATCTGCGCGAATCCTGGACGCGACCGCGCCCAGATCTGCGTGATCGAGCAGCCGCTGGACATTGTGGCGCTCGAGCGCACGCACGGGTTCCATGGCCTCTATCACGTGCTGCACGGCGCGATTTCGCCGATGGACGGTATCGGGCCAGGCGAGCTCAAGATCGAGCAACTGATATCCAGAATCGCGGCGGGCGGCATCCAGGAAGTGATTCTCGCCACGAATCCGACCATGGAGGGAGATGCGACCGCGATGTATATCACGCGGCGAATCACCGGCCTTCCGATCCCCGTTCGCGTCACCCGGCCCGCCCGCGGCTTGC
>JANWHV010000076.1 GCA_025450255.1 Chloroflexota bacterium
CAGGTATGTGAGTGCCGGTAAATCCGGCTCGTCAGACATTTCGCGATCTTACCCGCTGTAGCCGGATGGCTTACCGCATGGCACCTGTGGGGTGCAAATACTGGGATCATGGGCGATTACCGGAGGCGATAGGATAGGCTGGGGGCCATACCCATACGCATCAAGCTAAGGAAACAGAGAGGAGGGTCCGTTCTGCATCATAAGGATGTAACTCATTCACGATGCGGAAGGGAGCCCTCCGATGACCACGGTAGCACAGTTGAGCGCGCACCTGCGGACGGTGTTCACCACGGTGGCGGACAGCCTGGCGCGGCAAACGGGGTTCGTGCAACGCCGGTCGAAGCTGAGCGGTTCGGCCTTCGCGCAGGCGGTGGTGTTCGGCTGGCTGGCGAACCCGCGGGCGGCGCTGCCGGCGTTGGCGCAGGCCGCCGCGGCGACGGGTGTCACCATCAGTCCCCAAGGGCTGGACCAGCGCTGCACGGAAAACGCGGCGGCCTTTCTGGAGCAGTTGGTGGGCGCGGCGATGACGACACTGATCGACGCGGAGGCCACGGTGCTGCCGTTGCTGGCGCGTTTTCGCGCGGTGGTACTGCTCGACAGTACGACGCTCGCCCTGCCCGCTGTCCTTGGGGGCCGGTGGCCGGGCTGCGGCGGCGGCAGCGCCGACCAGCCCACCGCCGCCCTCAAGATCCATGTGCGCTACGACCTCCTGCACGGCGGGCTGACCGGCCTGGTGCTCACCGATGGCCGCACCCACGACAGCACGACCGCGGTGCAGACCGACCCACTTCCGGCGCGCAGCTTGCGCGTGAGCGACCTGGGCTACTTCGACCTGGCGGTCTTTGACGCGGCCCAGGACCGCTATTGGCTCTCGCGCCTCCATCAGGGGACTGCCCTTTTCGACCAGCAGGGGCAGCGCTTGTCCGTCCTCCAGGTCCTCCGCGGCGCCTACCTGGTCGACTGGGCGGTGCACCTGGGCGTCAAGCAGCGCCTCCCCGCCCGCCTCCTGGCCGTGCGTGTGCCACCCGCGGTGGCCAATCAACGCCGTCGCCAGGCGCGGGCGCGGGCGGCTAAACACGGCCGCACCCCCTCCGCCGACTGCCTCGCGCGGGCGGACTGGACCATCCTGGTCACCAACGCCCCGCGCAACCTGCTCGCGGTGCGCGAGGCGCTGGTTCTGCTGCGCGCGCGCTGGCAAATCGAGCTGCTGTTCAAATTGTGGAAAGCGCATGGCCACCTCGACGCGTCGCGCAGCGCCAAGCCCTGGCGCGTGCTCACCGAGGTCTTCGCCAAGCTGCTGGCCATGCTCGTCCAACACTGGGTCCTGCTCACCGGCTGCTGGGACCACCCCGACCGCAGTCTGGTGAAAGCGGCGCAGACCATCCGTGCCCACGCCCTCCACGTGCTCTGCGCGCTCCGCTCTCCCGCCCAGCTGCGGCGCGCCCTCGCCGCCATCCATCGTTGCCTCGCGGCCGGCTGTCGCCTCAACCCACGTAGACGTCACCCCAATACCTACCAACTCCTCCGCGATCCGGCCCTCCAGAGCTTAGCTTGATGCGTATGGGGTCTACTCCCATGCATACCTGCAATGTGTCCCCCTCCTCCTCCCTCGGTTGCGGCGTTTCGGTCGCCCGAGCCTTGGGCGCCGGTCTCGCGGTCGGGGGGTCCGGGAAAGTAGGCGCCGGCTCCAGGGTGGGGGTTGCATGGGGTTTGGTGTAGTGTTTTACCGTATAGGCGTGCCGTGCCGATGCTTCCGGGGTCGGGGCAGTTACTTGCCGGCCGCGGCCAGGGGCAGCAACACGCAAAGCGCGACGCCGAGCATGTGTGTGGGAAACTTGGGCACGGGCACCCTCCTCCTGGTCATATTTTTACTCAACCGGAGTGTAGCACCGGGCCCGGAAATGCGGAACCCCCTACCCAGGTAGGGGGTTGGGCGGCATGGGCCGGCGCAAGGGGTCAGGAGCGCCCACCACAGGCCTGGCAAGCGCCGACGTCGCGTACCGGAGTGTTCGTCGGCAAGAGCGCAAGTGCAGCGGACGCGACACGCGATCTTCTGGACGGGACTATCGGAGAGTGAACAGGCCCGGCCAGGCGCCGACCATGCCCTCGTGATGGCGCAGGAAGCCGACGGCGTTGCCTTTGTGGCAACGCCGCCGTCCCGGTTTCGGAGGCGATGAACGGCGCCGATCTCGTGATTGTGACTATCGGCCGGGTTGTTCGACGGCACGGCCGACGACGTGGTTTTCGTGGACGCAGGCAACGTCAGGCATTGGCTACCCTTCATTCACCACCAGTCTAGCACAGCCTGAGATTCAACCGGCGCCGGCGGGCATACACCTGAAACGTCCCCGCGCCAGGCGATGTTCAGGGCAAGATCAGGTGCAGGTCGCCGAACTCGTGCCAGAGGTAACGTTCGCGCAGCGCGGCGGCGTAGGTCTTCGCCAGGTGCTCCTGCCCGGCCAACGCCTCGAGCATCAAGAGATGCGTGGAGCGCGGCTCGTGCAGACCGGTCAACAGGCCATCGACGGATCTAATGCCGCTTCGCGGGCTCACCACTAGCTTGGTCCACCCCACGCCTGGATGCGTGATCCCGGCGTTGTCGGTCACCGTCTCCAGTGCCCGGATTACCGTGGTGCCAACACCGATCACCCGTCTCCGCGCGGCGCGCGCCGCGTTCACCGCCGCCGCCGTCTCCTCTGGTACCCGGTAATACTCCTCGTAGGGTGGCTCATGGTCTTCCAGACTCGCCACGCCCGTGTGCAGCAGCAGGGACGAGATCTGGATACCGTGCGATACCAGATCCGTCAACAATTCCCGCGTGAACGCGCGCCCAGCGGACGGCATCTCGGCGCTGCCGGGTTCCGTGGCATACACGGTTTGGTAGTAGGACAACGGCCATGACTTTTTGACGTAGCCGTAACGGATTGGGAAACCGTGCGCGTCAAGATACTCCAGCAACGGGAGCGGTAGGTCCAGCGTGGCGATCCAAAGGCGAGCGCCGTTGCCCTGGCCCGACAGGCGGTCGTGGAGGTACGGAACATGCAGGGTTACGGCGCCGCCCGCGGGCAAGGCGAGACGTTCACATGCCTTGCCGCCGCGATACGGCTGCGTGCCGTCTGCTGCCGGCAGCCGCAACTCGACGGTCCATAGATCGGCCGGCAGGTGGGTGGAAAGATGCAGTTCCAGCAGCGTTCCATCACTCCGTGTCGCCGGCAGCGCCGCGTTGAGCGTGCCGCTGGTGTTAATGACCAGCAGATCTCCCGGCGCCAGATAGTCGGTGAGGCGGCTAAACGTCGTGTGCGTGACGCGGTCGTCGTGGCGCCAGGACACCATCAGCCGCACCCCATCACGCGACAGGCCGCGCGCCTCGGGCGGCCTGTCGGCCTCCAGTGGTGCCGGCAGTTGGAAATCCGGCGCGAACACCGCCCCGCGCGGCGGCACTGGCGCCAGATCGTTGCGTTGCAGTTGAAGCATGGAACACCCATCCTGAATATAGACAGATATAGGCGATTGTAGATCTAGACGAAACAGCGTATTTCGCCGGGTAGTGTCGTCGCGGCGCACCCGCCCATGCTAGGCGTTCACAGGCATGGACTGAGCCTTGTAGCGCCCGCTTGGCAGATCTCCGGCCAGCAGAGTCAGCAAGCCCGGCACGCTTATATCCGGCAGCGGCCGGTCGCTAATATCCTCGCCGGGAAACGCGTCCTGGTGCATTTGCGTGCGCATATCTCCTGGGTCCACCCAGTAGACCCGGTTATTGGACATCTCGGCGGCAAGGATCGCCGAAAGCTGTTCGAGGGCGGCCTTGCTCGACCCATAGCCTCCCCAACCCTCATACGGCTCGACGCCGGCGTCGCTCGTGATATTGATTATGCGCGCGCCCGCTTTCAGATCAGCGCGCAACGCCTGCAGCAGCGCCAGCGGCGCCACCACATTGGTGCGATACACCGTTTCGAGGGCCTCAGGCGGGTAATCCAAAAGTGCCGGCATGGGGCTGGGACCCAGGGCGCTGGCATTGTTGACCAGGGCGTCCAGACCACCAACGCGCCGCGCGATCTCTGCCAGCCCAGCGCGATGGATCGGATCGGTCACGTCGCCGGCCAGCGTATATACCGCGGCCCGCGGCACGAAGGTGGTACGCGCCGCCTCAAGCGCATCGTGTCCTCGCGCGTCAAGGATCAAGGTCCAGCCGCGCTCGGATAGCGCGCGCGCCAGGGCGAGTCCAAGACCGCGCGAGGCGCCGGTGATCAAAGCGGCCGGGCTTGAATGCTGAATCATTAGGGGGTTCCTTTCGATCGTCGATCGGCGCGCATCTCATTCGGCGTCGTCATGCATGCACCGAGTATAGCCCAGGTCCGCATGAAAAACAAGTACTTTCTGTTTTTATTAAGTAAACGTGTATACTGTACGGTATACGGAGCCGGCACGCCATGCGCCGCGAGTGCGGACAACCGCCCGGCCATCGGCGCAAGGCACGATCTCAGGCTGTACGTGGCTCGGCAAGCTTCGTCTCA
Source organism: Chloroflexota bacterium (assembly GCA_025450255.1). The sequence goes on from JANWHV010000076.1 coordinate 4,515, forward strand.
TGATGCCGGGGAGCTCAATGAATACATCGGTACGCGTGGTGCTCGCGAGCCTGCCCTATACCAGGCGGGCAATCCTCGATTACCTGAAACGCCACGGCGAAACTCGTGCTGAAACCATTGCCGAGGCCGCGACTATTACCGTGAGCGGCGCCCGCCAGCACCTTGTGTCGCTCGAGCGTGACGGGTTGATTGCCCATCGCGAGATGCGAGTCGGGCCTGGCAGGCCAAAACACATGTACGGCCTGACCCCCGCCGGAGACGCGTTGTTCCCCCGCACCTATGCCGAGTTGACGAACGAGCTTTTGCAGTATGTCGAGCATGAGGATCCGGCGCTGCTGGCGCGCATATTCGATAAACGCGGCCAGCGCCGGCTGGAGCAAGCGCGCGCGCGCATGGCGGGATTACCATTCGGCGATCAAGTACGCGTGGTGGCCGAGATCCTGGATGAAGATGGTTACCTGGCCGACTTTGAGCGGCACGACGACGGTACGTTCGTGATCACTGAACACAACTGCGCCGTGCTGAGCGTGGCCAGACGCTACAACCATGCGTGCAGCAGCGAGCTGGCCTTCCTGCAGGCCGCCCTGCCGGAGGCGGACGTGACGCGTGTCGCGCACCAGCTGGTTTCCGGCCATGTCTGCGCCTATCAGGTGCGACCCCGCACGTAACCTGATTACCCGGCAGGCGCCGGCTGCGCCCACGGAGAGGCGGCAAGCCGGCGCGGCAACTCCGCGGAGAGAAGCGGCCCGTTCGTGTAATATCCCCGCGCTACGCCACATTGCTCACGGACAACCAACATTCGACGCTTACCGTTGGCGGGCGCCCTGCTACACTCCAGGGGAACGCACCGGCGCCGCGGCTCGAAGCCGCCAACAACGTCGTATACCGGTGCTGGGCTAACGGGAAGAGGGCTGATCATGAAAGTGGTGCAATCGCCGGCGGCGCCTAGAAGCTCGTACGCGTCGCGCCAAAGGCGATATAACATCGCGAGCGCCCAGAGCTTTCTGAGCGTCGTCAGCTACGGCAGCGTCATGAGTTTTCTGGCCGTCGACAGTTTCCTGAGTATTGCCAGCATCCTGAGCATCGGCAGCGCCGGCAGCCTCTTGAGCATCGGCAGCAGCGGTAGTATCCTGAGCATCGGCAGCGCCGGCAGTATCCTCAGTATCGGCGGGGCAGGCAGCATCCTCAGCATCGGCAGCGCCGGGCGCGTCCTCGGCATCGGGAAGAACGGCGGCGCCACGGTCGTGCACAGGCGGAAGGCAAGCAATGGCGCCGAGGCTACCATCAAACAAAACTAGTCGGGCTCGACCGGCGCCGCTTCGTGCTTCGTCAGGAACTCCTCTATCGCGGCGTTGACCAGGTCAGGGTCGTCGAAGAAAAGGTTGTGGCTCGCGCCCAGCACGAGGCGCAACTCGGCGCCCGCGATCGCCGCCGCCAGAGGCGTGGCGTTGCGCACCGGCAATAGCCGATCCCGATCGCCCCACAGGATGAACGTGGGGGCCACGACCGCCGTCAGAAGCGGGCGCACATCGACGCTCCTGATTTCGCCGACCGCTTGCCACATGATGCGGGGACCGGCCCTGAACGATCCCAGGCTCACAATCGGGGTGAAGCGTGGGTCGCCACCGGCGCGCGACTTCAACGCCTGGCGCGCGATGCCCAGTAGCGGCGTATCAAACGGTATGCCCGCCGGCGCGATTAACACCAGCGCGCCAACCTTTGCCGGATGCGACGCGGCCAACAGCAGTGCAACCTGGCCGCCCATCGAATGTCCCACCACGGCGGCCGAAGCGATGTCGTTCGCATCCAACCATGCCGCCAATATCTTCGTTACGCGACTGAAGGTGTAACGTCCCGGCATGCGACTGGCGCCGAAGCCGGGCAAATCCAAGGCATACACGGTATGGGAGCGCGCCAGCGGCGCCAGGTTCCGCACCCACCAGCGCGCGCTGCCGCCATACCCGTGCAGCAGCAAAAGCGGCGGACCAGCGCCCGCCCGCACCCAGTCGACGCGCGTGCCCTGGATACGCGTGCTATGCCGGCTTGCCCTCGGCCCTGCCCAACGCGGCGCGCGAAGCTGTCTGCTGGCTTGCGTGACGATTGTAAAGCGCCTTTCCGTTGCTGGGTGCATGCTGCCCGGTTCTCGTTCGTGGCCTCTCCGCGTCGTGGACACTATGCGCGCGAGGAGCGATGGCTGATCATGCTTCCCCGGCTCACTCGATGCGAGCGCGCCAGAGACCATCTCAGCTCCCGGCCCTGCCTCAAGGTATTTCAGGCTCCTCCCGTCCGCACTATGCCGGACTCATAGGCGAGAACCACCGCCTGCACGCGGTCGCGGACGCCAAGCTTGGGTAGAACGCGGGCCACATGCGTCTTCACCGTTGCCTCGCTGAGGTACAGGGCGCCGGCAATTTCGGCGTTGCTCAGGCCGCGAGCGATCAGCTTCAGCACTTCAAGCTCGCGTGGCGTGAGGGTTGTCAACGCCTGATGCGTCAGTGACGGCGCGGCGACGTGGCGGGCGAAGCGCTCCACCAACCGCCGCGTGATCGACGGCGCCAAAAGCGCGTCGCCCACTGCCACCAGCCGTACTGCGGCGATCAATTGTTCCGGCGAGACGTCTTTCAGCAGGAAGCCGCTCGCGCCCGCTCGCAGCGCCGCGTAGACGTATTCGTCCAGGTCGAATGTCGTCAGGATCAGAACGCGGCAGGCATTGGTGTCACATTCCAGGATACGCCGAGTCGCTTCGAGCCCATCCAGCTCGGGCATCCTGATGTCCATCAACATCACGTCGGGGCAGGTCCGGCGCCAGGCCGCGATCGCCTCCTCGCCATCACGCGCCTCGGCGACCACCTCGATGCTCGCGTGTGCTTCCAGGATCATGCGGAACCCGGCCCGCACCAGCGATTGATCGTCCGCGATCGCCACGCGGAGCGCCCTCTCGCTCACGTGACGCCGCTTTCGCACGGCAGCCAGGCGCGGACGGCGTACCCTTGCTCCAGGCGAGGGCCGGCCTCCAGCGTGCCGCCATACAGGGCGACTCGCTCGCGCATCCCCACCAGCCCATGCCCCGCTTCCTCATCCTCCCGTGGCGCGGCGCCGGTCCCCTCATCCAGAATCTCGACCTTCAGCTCGTGCTCGCG
>JANWHV010000077.1 GCA_025450255.1 Chloroflexota bacterium
CCTCGGTCAGTCGCTGCCCAGCGAAAGCACCGCCATGAATGCCTCCTGGGGGATCTCGACGTTCCCCACGCGCTTCATGCGCGCCTTGCCTTCTTTTTGCTTTTCAAGCAGTTTGCGCTTCCGTGTGATATCGCCGCCGTAACACTATTCGAGCACGTCTTTCCGCATGGCGCGGATTGTTTCGCGCGCGATAATGCGAGATCCGACCGCGGCTTGAATTGGGACCTCGAACATCTGGCGTGGAATAATCGTTCTGAGCTTATCGACGAGGCCTCGGCCAGTTGCATACGCCTTGTCGGTATGCGTGATCATCGACAGCGCGTCCACGGGCATGCCATTTACCAGGATGTCCAGCTTCACCAGCTTTCCCTCCCTGTAGCCCACCATGCTGTAGTCGAGCGAGGCGTAGCCCTGTGTCCGTGACTTGAGTTGGTCGTAATAGTCAATTATCAGCTCTGACAAGGGTACGTCGTAGTCAATCTGCACGCGCTGCTCGTCAATGTATGACATGTGCAGAAACACGCCGCGGTGGGATTGGTTCAGTTCCATGACCACGCCAATGTAGTTCGTGGGCGAGAAGATGCTGGCTTTGACCCAGGGCTCGGAGATGGTGGCGATTTCACCGACGGGTGGTAGCTGGGCTGGGTTGTCGACGTTTAACTCGGCCCCGGTTGTGGTGACCACCTTATACTCCACGCTGGGGGCCGTCGCCAACAACTCAAGATTGTACTCGCGTTCCAGCCGCTCCTGGATAATCTCCATGTGCAAGAGGCCCAGAAAGCCACAGCGGTAACCAAACCCAAGCGCCACCGAGCTTTCCGGCTCGTAGGTGAGGCTGGCGTCGTTAAGCTGGAGCCGATCGAGCGCCTCACGCACGAGAGGATAGTCCTCGCCGTTAATCGGATAGATACCGGCAAACACCATCGGTTGCGCGGCTTTGTATCCCGGCAACGCTTCGCTCGCGCGGTTGACCGCGTTTGTGATCGTGTCGCCGACCTGGCAATCCTTTACGTTTTTCAACCCGGTGGCGATGTACCCAACCTCGCCCGCGGTCAGTTCGGGAAGTGGCGTAAGCATGGGCCGGAAACTGCCGAGATCCATAAGCTCGCTCTCGGCGCCCGACGCCATCAGGGCCACGCGAGAACCCGAGGGCAAGGTGCCGTCCATCATCCGTACGTAGGCAATGACACCACGATAGGGATCGTATTTAGAGTCAAAGATCAGAGCGCGCACGGGCGCGTCCGGATCGCCGGACGGCGGCGGCACCTGCTTGACCACGGCCTCCAGCACGTCGTGGATGCCGATGCCGCTCTTCGCGCTCATCAACACGACATCGTCAGGATCCAGGCCGATACCCCGCAGAATCTCCTCGCGAACCCGTTCGGGCTCGGCGCTTGGCAGGTCAATTTTGTTAATAACCGGGATGATGGCCAGGTTTTGCTCGAAGGCCAGGTACACGTTGGCAAGGGTTTGGGCTTCGATCCCCTGGCTGGCGTCAACAACCAGTATCGCGCCTTCGCAGGCGGCAAGGCTTCGGGACACCTCGTAATTGAAGTCGACATGACCAGGAGTGTCTATGAGGTTGAGCTCGTATTCATGGCCGTCGTCAGCCTTGTATGCCATGCGCACGGCCTGCGCCTTAATGGTGATGCCCTTTTCGCGCTCCAGGTCCATCTGGTCAAGGACCTGTTCCTCCATCTCGCGCTTCGTCAGGGTATTGGTTTCCTCGAGCAAGCGATCGGCGAGCGTGGATTTGCCGTGATCGATGTGCGCAATTATGCAAAAGTTCCGAATGTACTTCTGGTCCATGTGCTCCTACAAGGGTCAGACCGCCGAAAATAACCCCGATTCATCCGCCTAAGGGTACAGGGAAGCGTTAGGTCTTGTCGCGTCGCGGCCTCGCCCGAGAAGGCGCACGCGAATGGGATGGTACACTGGGGTCGCGAGTCGTTACCCGATCAGTCCTTGATCGTCAGGCCCGCGATAGGATTGACACGCCGTTCGGCCTTCTGAGAGTTGGCGCGGTTAGGAGCAAGTCGTGGATCGTCCACCAGTCGTCTGCTTGATTGTCCTTGATGGTTTTGGCTATCGCCAGGAGCGCGAAGGCAACGCAATCGCCGCGGCGCGCAAGCCTACCTTCGATCGTATTTGGTCTTCCTGCCCGCACACTTTGCTGCGGGCATCCGGCCGCGCGGTTGGTCTTCCGTCCGGCATGATGGGAAATTCCGAAACCGGCCATATGAACATGGGCGCCGGGCGCGTCGTATTGCAGAAGCTTACGCAGATCTCGCGGCGCATCGAGGACGGTACGTTTTTTCAGAACCCGGCGTTCGCGGGCGCCATCAACCATGTGCGCGAACGCGGCTCGAAGTTGCACTTGATCGGCCTCATTGGGCCAGGCGGCGTCCATGCCTACGACGAGCATCTACTGGCCTTGCTGAAATTGGCGGGAAGCAAGGGCCTCGACGAAGTGTTTGTGCAAGCGATTCTCGACGGTCGTGACACGCCGCCGCAAAGCGCGCGTGAGTACGTGGAAAAGCTGAATGGTGGCATGAGCGAGCTTAACGTGGGCCGCATCGCAACCGTAAGCGGGCGCTATTTCGCCATGGACCGCGACAAACGATGGGATCGGGTCGCAAAGGCATATAGTGCCATGGTGCACGCGGACGGGCCAACCGCCGACAACGCCGTTGAGGCGATTGGCGCCAGCTATGCCGCGGGCGTCAACGATGAATTTGTCCTGCCAACGGTGATCGTTCGTGACGACTTGCCTGTGGCAAGGGTTGCCGACGGCGATGCCGTGATCTTCTTCAACTTCCGCGGCGATCGACCGCGTGAGCTCACCCGCGCATTCGTGATGCCCGATTTTGATGGCTTCGATCGCGGCGATCAGTTGAACGACCTCTATTTTGTTACTCTCGCCGAGTACGAGAAAGGCGTTCCCGTCGTGGTGGCGTTTCCGCCAGAGGCACTATCCGATCCGGTGGAAGTGTCCCTGGCCCAGGTGGTCAGTCAGGCTGGGCTCACGCAACTTCATGTCGCGGAGACCGAAAAGTACGCGCACGTGACCTATTTCATCAACGGCGGCCGCGAGGAGCCCTGGCCTGGTGAAGATCATGTCCTCGTGCCGTCGCAAAAGGTCGCCACCTACGATCTGGCGCCAGAGATGAGCGCCGAAGGCGTGGCCCAGGCGGTGGTCGATCGGCTGCATTCAGATCCTCCCGCGCTGGTGATCATGAACTTCGCGAACTGTGACATGGTTGGACACAGCGGCATGATGGAGCCAACCGTGCGCGCGGTTGAAATCGTCGATAGATGTCTTGGCCAGGTGTTGGATGCCGTGGCGGCTGCCGGCGGCGTGGCGCTGGTCACGGCGGATCATGGGAACGCCGAATTGATGATCGATCCCGCAACCGGCGCGCCGCACACCGCTCACACGACCAGTCCGGTTCCGTTCGTGTTGGTGGCGCCAAAGTCCTCCCCGGGACTGGCCTCACTTTCCCTGCGTGAGGGCGGGTCGCTCGGCGATATCAGTCCAACCATCCTCGATCTGATGGGACTGCCGCGGCCCTCGCCAATGCATGCGGCAAGTCTCCTGATTCGCTGAGCCCGCCCATGCTCGCGCTTCAGGCGCCGCGCACCCGGTCGCATATACTGACATTGGATGGACGTGGAAGTCCAGCCGCGCAATCACCTCGCCGGCCAGGCTGGCCGAGTCGCGCGGCACTCACAATGTTTTGAGAGGAAGATCCATGACCACGATTGAGGTTGTACTTGCCCGCGAGATTCTGGATTCTCGGGGAAATCCCACCATTGAAGTTCAGGTTGAGCTGACGGGCGGCGCCGTCGGCGTAGCGGCCGTGCCGTCTGGCGCCTCGACCGGCGCACATGAAGCCCATGAGCTTCGTGACAAGGATCCCAAGCGCTATCTCGGCAAAGGCGTTCTCAAAGCAGTCGAAAATGTCAACGGCGAGATCGCGGACGCGCTCGAAGGACAGGACGCGCTTGAGCAGCGCCTGGTCGACGCGGTGCTGCTCGATTTGGACGGGACCGCGAACAAGGCAAAGTTGGGCGCCAACGCGATCCTTGGCGTTTCCCTCGCCGTAGCACGGGCCGCCGCCGCCGCCGTCGATATGCCGCTCTATCGCTACATTGGCGGCATTAACGCGCATGTCTTGCCGGTGCCGATGCTCAATATCCTGAACGGCGGCAAGCACACTGAGTGGCAGTCAACCGATCTGCAAGAATTCATGGTGATGCCGGTTGGCGCGTCGAGTTTTCACGAGGGCCTCCGTTGGAGCGTTGAAGTCTACCATAAGCTGGCGGGCGTCCTTGAATCACGAGGGCTCAAAACCGCCGTTGGCGATGAAGGTGGCTTCGCGCCCGCGCTTGCTTCAAACAAGGATGCCCTGGACCTGATCATGCAGGCCATCGACGCGGCAGGGTACAAACCAGGTGAACAAATAGCCCTGGCGCTTGACCCAGCGGCGAGCGAGTTCTACGAAAACGGCTCGTATCGCCTACGCAAGGAAGATAAAATCCTCAGCGGCGAGGAAATGGTGGCGCTGTATGCCGAATGGGCCGCCCAATATCCGATAGTGTCGATCGAGGACGGCCTGGCCGAGGATGACTGGACTTCCTGGCATACGCTCACGGAACGGCTGGGCGGAAAAGTTCAGCTCGTGGGCGACGACCTGTTTGTAACAAATACCGAGCGCCTGCGCCGCGGTATTGTCGAGGGGACCGCCAATTCTATCCTAATCAAACTCAACCAAATCGGCACCTTGACCGAGACGTTGGACGCGATAGCCATGGCGCATCGTGCCGCGTTTACGGCTGTGGTCAGCCATCGATCGGGCGAGACGGAAGACACCACCATTGCCGATCTGGTGGTTGCCACCAACGCCGGCCAAATCAAGACTGGCGCCCCTGCGCGCGGTGAACGAACCGCAAAATATAACCGCCTATTGCAAATTGAAGATGAGCTCGAGGAAGATGCTCTGTACGCGGGAAACGACGCCTTTGGCAAGATAAGCATGACGCGCTAGCTCGCCGGGGGTTTCCCTATTAGCGGTCGAGAAGGCTACACTTTACCTGTGGGTGTGAGCGCGCTCATGTAATTACGAGCCCCATCAAACCACTTTCATCTTCAGGAGGAATCATATGAGCTTCAATCCCGCGCGACTTCTCGCTGCCAGCGCACTCGCGCTAGCGGTGTCGGGAGGCGCGTCCCTGGCCGGACAAACCACTGCCGACGCGCATGGCGCCTCGGCACATGCCGCGAAGACCCCGGTTTGGCTGGTGGCAAATGCCAAAGCGCATACCGCCAAGCTCACCGTTATCGCCGGCTACAACAACGCCATGGGCGGCTTCAATTTCAATGGATACTTCAAAGGCGGCATGCTGGTTTCCGTTCCGGTTGGTTATAAGGTGACGGTCGTGTTCAGCAACAATTCGGCATTGCCGCACAGTGTGGCGTTTGTACAGATGTCCAAGAAGGATGCATCGAGTTACACCCCCGCATTCAAGGGCGCCGAGTCACCGAAGCCGGTTACTGGCGTTGGCAAGGGCAAAACGCAGAAGTTTACCTTTGTCGCCAACAAGGTAGGCAGCTACGCCTTTGTATGCGCGGTACCTGGCCACGAGGCGGCGGGCATGTGGGACACGTTTGTCGTCACGAAGAGCGGATCGGCGATCGTCAAGGTCAAGAAGTAACTACCAGCCTCCCGCCAAGTCGATGTTGGATATCAACCACGGCTTCGCGGCACAAGCACGATTAACGGTTACTTGAAGCGCGTTCACCAACGGGGCGGTGTGCAGACGGGCACCGCCCCGTTTCGCGCCCCATCCAAACCCTATCATTGGGTGCGCCACGCTCAATGCTGGAAGCCTCGTGCGCGGCGAGAATAGGTCAAATTGCGTTAGCCCTTGATCTAGCCTTTTTATTCATGGAGGAGCGAAGGCGAGGCATCGCCGTGTAGAGTAGGCTGAAATAACGAACTCACGCCTAGCCTGCAGGAGATGCCTCATGAG
>JANWHV010000078.1 GCA_025450255.1 Chloroflexota bacterium
AGGAGCCGGTTCCAGGCGGGCGCCGATTGTGGCGGCATGGTCCCAATCGAGCGCTGGGTAGACGGCGCGGCCGCCTTCAGCTACTACAAACCTCGGGCATGCATCTTAACGCGGTTGGCCGGCCAGGTAGACGGTCTGTCCTGGTTCCACCAGCGCCGCGCCGGCTGTAAGGTCGGCAAGTGTCGCCGCGAACGCCTGTTCCTGGCCCTCAGGCACGAATACCGACAGCTTGACTATATCGCTGAACGCGGTCTCGCCAGTCGTGAAACCCGCGACCCGCAACATCTGTTCGACGCCGCCGTAGTGGCCATATGCAATGGAGACCGACACCGTTGTATGGGGCATCATACGCGCCAATCCAGCGGCGCGGACAGCCTCGCCGGCCGCCTGCCCATAGGCGCGCGTGAGCCCGCCGCTGCCGAGCAGCGTCCCACCCCAGTAGCGCGTGACAATCACCGCGGCATCGACGATTTCCTCGCGCATCAGCATCTCCATGATTGGCCGTCCCGCCGTGCCGCCGGGCTCGCCGTCATCGGAGAAGCGGGCCGTCTCCCCGGCCATCCCAAGCCGGTAGCCGAACGCATGGTGGCCGGCCTCGGGATGCGCGGCGCGTACGCGCGCCAGCAGCTCGTGGAAGCCCTCGACGTTGTGCAGCGCCTCGGCTCTGCCAAGAAAGCGCGAGCGCTTGATCTCAAGCTCGGAATCTCCGGCGCCGCGCAGGGTATTGAATGGGCGTTCCACGCGGTAAGCTCTCCACGGCCGCTGTCTCGGTTCGACCGCGCCATGGCCACCAAGTCCTCGACGCCTCCAGATCAATTAACGATGTGATTCTGGCGATTCCGGATGACCCTCTTCAGAAATCGGTGACCCTGGCGTAGAGTCAGATAAAAATCGTACCAGGTCGACGATCAGCCGGCACGTCAATATGCACGGCAATATCCCCTGGAACGACGATCTGGGTCGTGGGCAGAAAAACTGCCCTTCGGACGAGGCAAAGTCAAGGGCCAGCACGAGTACGGAAGTATGAAAGGTCAGACTCTGGAAATAATAACGCGCCATAGCCGATACACTACGGATTACAGGTCCCAAATGACGTAAGGGAGCGATCGGTGGATGAGGACGTTCGCATCGGCATGACGGTCAACGCCAGTGACGGCGAGGCCGGCGTCGTGGAAGACATTCTCGTCGATGGGCAAGGCGTTCAGCGCTACCTGGTGGTCCGCGATCGCGGCGTGTTCGGCGCCGACGTGGTGCTGCCGATTGGAAGCGCTACGGCATCTGGCGAAACGGTGGCGGTCGCCATGGCCCGAAGCGCGGTGCACGCGGCAGACCGCTTTAGCGCCGATCGGTATGGCGAGGCGGCCGGATTGTTTAGCATGGCGGCGGCAAGGTACGATCGGCAGGCCGAGTAGAGATCCGCAAGGCCAGGCGGCTACACGCCCGCGATCCGCATAGCAGATCGTGCGAGGGAGAGACCGCCAGAAGCGCTCTGCAACATAGCTAGAACGTACCTCCTGAAGGAGCATGATGGCCACCAGCACGCGACGACCAGACAACCGGAACAACGACCAGCTCCGGCCGGTGCGGATTACGCCGGGCTTCTTCCGCTTCGCCGAAGGCTCCGTACTGATCGAAATGGGCGAAACCAAGGTAGCCTGCGCGGTCAGCATCGAGGAACGCGTGCCACCCTGGCTGGTGGGCAAAGGACGGGGCTGGGTCACCGCCGAGTACGCGATGCTGCCGCGCGCCACGCCGACGCGGAACGCCAGGGAATCCGGCCGCGGTGGTCCGTCGGGACGGACGCACGAGATACAGCGGCTGATAGGGCGCTCGCTCCGTCCGGCGGTGGACCTCAAGGCACTCGGTGAACGAACGCTGACCGTGGATTGCGATGTGCTGCAAGCTGATGGCGGCACGCGCACCGCGGCGGTAACAGGCGCCTATCTGGCGTTGAAGCTTGCGGTGGCCACGCTGTTGCGCGAGCGCGCTCTCATGGTGTCCCCGCTCCTCACGCCGGTGGCGGCGGTAAGCGTGGGCATGGTAGGGGGCGAAGCGCGCCTGGATCTGTGCTATGAGGAGGACAGCCGGGCGGACGTCGATTTCAACGTAGTGATGACGGGCGGCGGCGAATTCATCGAGGTACAAGGCACCGCTGAAGGCAAGCCGTTCAGCGGTGCCACGATGGCCGAGCTTATCGCCCTGGCGGAAAGCGGGATCAGGGAATTGTTCGCACTGGGTGAAGGCATTTAGACATTATCATCGCGATCGGTTGAAACGAGGCTACTTATCATAGTTTCAACGGCACGGTGCGCCGCCAGTGCGCGGCGTCACGTTTCCGCCCGCACGGCGCCACAATGGAGACAGAGCAGGCGCGTGCCGCTGCCGTCCCGGCGTTCAATGCTCCAGCCGTGCTCACAGCCCGAGCCAGGGCAGTCGCTATCGATGGCTGTGCCGTGAATAGCCGGCTCGTCTGGACCGACTGAGATGATTATGCCGTCACCGCAGCGCGTACACGTCCCGGCGGCCTCGAGCCCGTCGCGATCCCAGATAAACCGCGGAATGTCATGGCCGCGTGAATCGGCCATGAAGCGCGCTGAGGTCTCCTCGATACGCCGAAGATCCCGCCTGAAAAGCTCGCGACTCACAGCCCAATCTCCTTCACATGTGGCGGCCATACGCACAGCATAGTGCGGCGCATGGATGCTCGCGGCATGACATGACGATAAGCGACAAAATACCCCGCCATGGTCGAGAACTGATAGATGAGTCTTACCGAATCGCTCTAACCTTCCTCATACTGACGTCGCAGTGCGCGGATCTTGTCGACATGATCGAGGGCATGGCGCGCCTGCATACGAACCGTCACCTCGACCGTGAGCTTCCGCGGCTCCGGGACGCCAGTGCTTGTGAGTATGATGTAGCGTTCATAGGCGTCGGGAGGGTGGCGGATCAAGGCGACAATGTACTCCCGGTGTACGCGGATTCGGGCTCCGGCCGGAGCGAGGCTGAGCCTGGCGTAGTTAAGTCTCAGCGCCGACGCGTTGACGCGTTGTCCGTACTGTACCAATCCTGGTTAATCGCATAGCCGTCGGCATCGACCACGTGCGCCACGTCTCCATCGGGGTCATGCCGATCTAGCCACCAACCCAGCCTATCCGTGTAGAATGCCGCGTTCGCCGCTACGTCCTGAACGTGAACGGCTGCCCAAGTCTGCTCTGCCATGTCCCGCGCTCCGCTGCCTAAGCGTCGCCGATGCTCCAGACACCGAACATCACCATTCACATACCCGACAGCAGGATTCAAGACCGAACGGGAAGCGCGAACGCTGCTGGGTTTCGTACCGCAACGTCTTGGTGCCGCATCCGCGCGATGGTCACAACAATCAGCCCAAGCAAGATCGCGAGGCGCGGCCCAGCGAAGCGTCCCGATCTGCTGGCGGCGGCCATTTGGTACCAGGCGCGCCACGATCTACAGCTTGTCTTTATAACCTCTCAGCCATAACCAGCGATCCACGCAGCGCAGGCAGGCGTCAAGCGGGGGTCTTGCCCGATACTCGGTGCTGCGAACGTCGCCCAGCCCGAGTGCGCCGCAGCCGCATCTGCCGTCGCCGGACGCAAAGTAGTGCCAGACTGGCCGGGCTGCCTCACGGAACCAGCCAGGTATCGACTCCAAAGACACTGTCTATTCCCTCTCTTGCATGCCAAATGTAAGCCGCGACCCTGCAAGCATGCGCGATGTGGCATGGAAGAGGGAGCACCTATTCGGGCCAGACAGGGCAGCCATTCGGGTACTACTCAGAGAAAGCGCCGGTAGCTGCGTCAAGGGTGGATGGGCGTAAATACGCCCACCGAGGAACCTTACCCAGGCACGGTGGGCGCGAGGGCAGGGCGCTAATTGCGCAATGAGTAAGAGCCTGCCAATATCGAGTTTACGCAGCCAATGTGAAGATCCAGTTAATTGAGGGTATGGTATCCGCATAACACTATTTCCCCCTGGCACGCGGAAGAGCCGGCGAACGGTAAGCCCTTTCTGGGGTGTTTCATGTAGGATCCGCACGGCAGCAAGTGCCGTCAATTAGTGCAGTTTCCCACGCGCCGCGCTATCCGCTTCCACCACTCGATTATACGCCAAGGCTCGGCTGGTGCCGAGAAGAACGCCATGCGTCATGCCCTCATTAGTGATGTCGTATGGCCGCAGCTCCGACCAATCGAACCACTGCATCGGCCCGCCGGTGCTCGGCAGTCGTTATACCGACTGCCTATGCCGCGCGCCATCCCTTTGAACGAGGTACGTGTCTCCAGCCGGTTCCCTCTTGCTCATACACGACATCTTAAGTCACCTGCTTGCGCCCACCGTGCCTCAACTCCTCGGTGGGCGTTGGTGGCCGGGAAGCCAGCGCGTTGGCATACCACACGGCCGGGGCGGCGTGCGGTTCGGTGCATGTCAGTATGCTGGCGTATTACTTTGAATAGGTCCGTAACCAGGGAAAAGCTGCGGATGCAGCGGTCACGCAAGCGCTGCTCGATTAGGTGGACCACCGAGAGCACGATGCTTCACCGGACGGCATCTGGAATCATTGCGGTGTAGCACAAGAGTGGCCCAGGTGCAGAGCAGCGTGAAACCTGGATCTCGATTCGATAGATTCCCGGTAGAGCCCACCGAATCGTCTGTGTCGCAGGGGCAAAAGCGTTAAGGAGAGGTACGTGCCGCAGGAGCGCGAGACCGGCAGGTAAACTGCCCAGCGCGAGTGGCAGTGGCGCCGTGAGGCTGGAGCCATCAGCATCGACCAAGACACCATCCGGAAATGGACAACTAGGGCCATGTGGCGAGGGGAAGCACACAATAGCGGTCGGTGTAGCATGGACGCGTATCCGCCGGCGCAGCCAAGCAGTTGGATTCTGCGCAAGTCCCGTCTCCACCTGTGCTAGCGTGTAGACCCTGGATGGGGCGAGGTAGCGAGAGCCTGCCTCCTTGACACCTATACCGATAGCCAGCGTGCACATCAGGGCACACACGGGCATAATGTAGCGCTTCATGTCTTTCCTGGAGGATCATTGTCCAGGTTTCGCGGCTCTCCACCGCCCTCGAAACATCTCACGGGCCACTGCTCGCGACGCTGCACCCTCATTCTGCTCCACGATGCCGAAAGGTACAACGAACAACACTTGAAATATAGCCGCAACGGTACGGAGCAACGCGACAAGCCTGCCCCAGGTTGTCCCAGGGCCGGCCGATGCTACGACACGTCGGACCATCACACAACGACATCGGGCGCAAGGCCAGGTCAGAAATGATGATTGAGGCTCCCGCTTCCGCACCTGGGAGCATCGGCCTCAGCAGTAACCGTCGCTAGATCCGAGCGGCAATTCCGCGCCCTCGGCGGCAGTCCAGGCACGGGTGCCGGCCGGCAGCTTGAGGCGGAGCGCGCGCATCGTGCCTGTTGCCTGAGGCAACACCACCAAACGCGGCTGCAGGGCATCCACGAGCACCGCGGCCGCCGCCGGATCGGCGCGGGTGGGAAGGACCAGGGCGTCGAGGCAGCGGCCATCGGCGCGCAGCACGGCCGGATCGGCGAGGAGCGCCTCGCGATTGACCACCAGCACCGCGAGATGGCCTACCTGGACGCGATACGCGACGGGCGCCGGTACGTTGTCCAGCCCTAACACAGCGGGAAGCAATACGTCGATGCGCGTGTTGCCGCCAAAATCGATGCGCCGGCCGGCGATCGCCATCGTCACGCCGACGCCGGCATCACGTAGCTCGGCGCGCCAACGCGCGTAGGTGACCGATGGATAGATCGCGCCCGGATCGAGATTGCGCTTGACCGCGTAGAGCGACGTGATGCCACGCAGGCCGCTCACGTGATGGATATCAGGTTCGGATACCACTACCACGCTGAGGTCGCGCTGCCAGAACGGCAAATGTTCGCCCAGCAACACTTGCAGCTTTGCCGGATCCTGGCCACCGTCGAACAACGCGGTGCCGCCGTCAGGGATAAGCAAGAGAGCCGCCGTGTCACCGCCGACGCCCGCGAGCACCAGGCGCGTCTGGCCAGACGGGCGAGCCAGGGCTACAGTGGCCGTCAGGCACGTTACCAGGCAACCGGCCAGGAAGCCGCGGGGAACCGCACGCCATAGTACGCCGAGCCGGGGAAGAACGGTCGGGACGGTCAACGCGGAACGCTCCTGGCGCCGCGCCAGCACGACAAGCAGGAGATAATATGACAGGCTGCCGGCAAGCGGGAGCGCGGGCGGCGCCACCGACGCAAGCGGCACTCGCGACAGCAGTTGCACCACGCCGATAAACAGGGCGAGAAACGGATACACGACAAAGGCCAGCAGGTGGCCGAGGGCGGGAATGATCGACGCGGTGATTGCCGCGGCTCCGCCAAGGGCCATGATCGGGCCAAGCAGCGGCAGCAGCAGCCCGTTCGCGATCGGGCCCGCCAGTGACAGTTGGCCGAAGCCGACCGCGGTTATCGGCGCCGTGGCAAGCTGCGCGGCCAGGGTGACGGCAATTGATTCGCGCAGCACGGCGGGTAGGCGGTGTAGCCGCCGGTCGAACCAGGGAGTAAAAGCGACGATGCCCGCCGTGCCGACGACCGATAGCTGAAATCCGGTGTCCCAGAGCAACGCGGGGTTCCACCAGGTCATGGCCGCCGCCACGACGGCCAGGCTGACCCACACGTAGGCGCGCCTGCCGAGTTGCATGGCGATCAGGGCCAGCATCCACATCAGGGCCGAGCGCAGCCCGGACGGCGTGGCGCCGCTAATCAGGGTATACAGGCCGACCCCCAGCAACGCGGGAGCCCATCTCACGCGGATCGGAAGTCCGGCGCAAAGGCGCGACAGCACGCCCGCCACCAATGCTACTTTCAGGCCGGATATTGCCACGACGTGGATCATGCCCGTGGTGATAAACGGCGCCGTGAGCCGGCCCAAGGTGCGCGTCGGCGCGCCTAACAGGATTCCGATTAGCAACGCTGCCTCATCGCGGGGGAGCATGCCATCGATCGCCTTGCGGAGCGCGTCTCGTATTCCCAGCGCCAGGGCCTGCAACGGGTTCCCGCTACCGCGATTTTGCAGCCGCAAAAGAGGAAAATCGAGGATGGCGTGTATCCCTTGACGAGCAAGATAGGCGCGATAGTCGAAACCGGAAGGGTTGATCGGTTGCCGCAACGTGCCGGTCAAGGACAGCCGATCGCCGTACTCGATCTGTTGGGCCCCGGTGTAATGGATGAGGACCCGGCCTCGGGCGGCCGTTGGTCGTCCGCGAACGCTTAAGGATTCGACGGACACGGGGAGGTTCTCGCCGTGGCCCGCCGCCTGGGGCTCGCCGTCCACGACGCCGACGATCGCCACGGCGCGACCAGCGTAGTGTCCTACCTGTGTTGGCCCGTCATGGTACGCGGTGGCACGATAGCGGGCCACGCCTAGCGCGGCGGAGGCGCCAAGCGCCAGCACCAATAGGGCCAGCCGCCAGCGACGACGCGGCAGGCCAGCCAGAGCAGCGGCGATGGTCGTGGCGGGAAGCGCGGCGAGCGGCCAGCCGGACGCGGCTGCATAGAGACCCAGCACGAAGGCCGTCGCGCAATACGCCAGGGCCAGCGGATAATGACTTGATTGCCGGGAAGCCGCGGCTGGTGGCGCGACCGGCAGGACCACCGGTCAGCGGCTCGCGGTCGAAGGCGTGGTCCAATGGCCAATTCGAGGCTCCGGGGCCGGCGTGAAGGGCGCGGCCATGACCAGCCAGCACAACGAGCCGGCGATCAGCGCGGCCCCGAGCAGGTTCAGCGCCCTTCTGTTCATGCGCTACAGGGTAAAGCGGAACTCATACCAGGTACAAGTCGCGCTGATTTCGTGCACGAACAGATCACAACCATTGACTTGGCGCATGTACCGTGCGGTTTCGGCATGGTCCACAGCCCACGCCACGCAGCATCAAACAATGCGCTCCCGCATCGGCGGCCTAGCACCACGTTTGGGCGCATCTCTGGCGTGCTTTATACTGGGATCATGAAAACTGACCAGCCCGCGCTCCAGGTCATGCTCGTACTCGGGCACGGCAGCAGGCGCGGCCTCGCCACGGACAACGGCATCCGCGAAATCGCGCGCCGCCTCCAGCAGCGCTTCCCCGGCGGGCCGCCCATCCGTCCCGCCTTTTTCGAATTCCTCTCGCCCACCCTCCCCGAAGCGGTGCGCCAGGCCGCACGCCAGGGCGCGCGCGAAATCGCTGTTCTGCCCTACTTCCTGTTTGACGGCAAGGAAATCAAGCGCGATATTCCCGGCGAGCTCGATCGTCTGCGTACCGAGCTGCCGCGGGTCGCGATCCGCCAGATGCCGAACCTGGGACTGGATCCACGCCTGGCCAGGCTGGTTGCCCAACGCGTCCGCGAAGCCCTCGACGGCGCCAGTCAATACCTTCCCGCGCACGGCCTGGTACGTCGATGCGCTACGGGCCGGCTCGGCGTGGTGCTCGTCAATCGCGGCAGCAAAATAGAGTGGGACCCCGGCACGCGGCTTGAGGCGCTCGGCGATCTGGTGCGTCAGGAGCTAGGAGGCGATACCCTGATCGCTACCGCCCAGGCTGAGAACTCCGATCGGACGATTGAGGTCGCGGCGGACCAGTTGGCGGCCCAGGGCGCGAAACGCGTGGTGGTGGCGCCCTATCTGCACTTCGTGGGCAAGGTACTGGCCCAGAACGTCGTTCCGGCCCTGGAGCGGAGCCGGGCGTCGTATCCTGGTATTCAGTTCTGCCTCGCCTGGACCCTCTGCGTCAACGGAACGGCCATCGACATCCTGGCCGACCGGGCGTGCGGCACCGGTTTTATCGGCGTCGAGAACCGGCAAATTCCGGCAGATCATCACGCGGGCGTTGCCGCGGACTAAGCGCCGCGCCGAGCACGAAGATCGCCCGCGCCGGCTCATGTCCTCGCAAACGGTGGCCGCCCGCCCACGATCGAGGCGCAGTGAGCGCCCAATACGCAGCCCGCGTAGACCGCACCGTGTAGGTCCACGTTCGCGCGCAACGCGTGAATAAGGCCGGCGGCGAAGGCATCCCCCGCGCCCGTCGCGTCGATCTCGTCGATTGCCACTGCTTCGACGTCAAACCGCCGCTCGTGCGAGCGAACGCTGCAGCCCGACGCGCCGCGCTTGAGCACCGCGATTGGCGCGAGTTTGGCCATGGTATCCAGCGCGTCGTGCCCTTGCTCCGCGAGCAAGGACGCCTCGATCTCGTTCGCCAGCAGCACGTTTGCCCTGGTAGCCCGCACCAGCTCAAGATACTCCCCAACGCCGATATGGCTGACCAAGTGCGGCGCCCCGAGGTCTAGCGATATTTTTGCCCCGGCCGCGCGCGCCAGCCGCGCCGCCTCAAGCACGTGCGGGCGGGCGCTTTCGGAAAAGAAGGCATACGCCGCGATGTGAAGCCACGAGGCTTTGGACAGCAGCGCGGCCTGCTCCGCATCCAGCCGGAAGTCGTCGTTTGCCCCCCGGCGGGCCGTCGCGCGCGCGCGTCCATCGGAACCGGACTCGAGCAGCAGCACCCCGGACGGCCGATCGTGCGAGCGCGTGACGGCGCAGACGATTCCCCTGCGGGTCAGTTCCTCAACCAGCATATCGCCGGCAAAGTCCGTGCCGGCCACCCCCACAAACCCGACGCTCTCTCCCTCTCGCGCGAGCCAGGCTGCGGTGTTCGCGGCGGCGCCGCCCGCCGTTACCGCGATGTTCTCGACGGCGCTGTGCACGCTTGGCAATCCAACGCGACGAACCAATACGTCAAGGATTAAATCGCCGAGGCAGACTATCATGGAGGGCAAGTGCTCCCGGATATAACACGGCTTAGGGCTCGCGATCAGCATAGCAAACATGCCGTGCTTGACAACGCGCCACGGGAATTGCTATCGTCATTTCTTGTGGCGTCTAAACGCGCCCTCAATAAAGATATATCGTGAGGATGCCGTGTACGCTGTACTCGTAACTGGTGGAAAGCAATACAAGGCACAGATTGGCCAGACACTCACCATCGAAAAGTTGGACGTCGCCACCGGCCAGGATGTGCAATTTGACGAGGTTCTCCTGATCAACGACGATGCCGGCGTTACGATCGGCACGCCCACCATTGCCGGCGCCACTGTCACCGGCAAGGTCGTTCGCCAGGATCGTGGTCCGAAGATCATTGTTTTTAAGTACAAGCCCAAAGTGCGATATCGCCGCAAGACGGGCCATCGCCAAAGCCAGACACATGTGCTGGTGAAGGCTATTCAGGCGGGCGCGAAGTAACCGGGCAACGTTTGTCGCGACTGTTTGAGCGTGCGTTTAAGAATGCCGGCTTTGACCCTCGGGCCGCACGCCACGGTTCGACGATCGGTGAAACGGGTTCGTGACTGTTGCACAGTCGATAGAGAGAAGGTAACGAAGGATGGCGCATAAAAAGGGTGTTGGCAGCTCGCGCAACGGGCGCGACAGTGAATCAAAGCGCCTGGGCGTGAAGCATTACGGCGGCGAAGTAGTAATCAGCGGCAACATCATCGTTCGACAGCGCGGCGCGAAGTTCAAGCCCGGCGATAATGTTGGCATGGGTCGAGACTTTACCCTGTATTCACTGATCCACGGCGAAGTGTTTTTCGAACGGCAGGTCAAGAACCGGCAGCGCATTAGCGTCCGTCCAATCGTTGCCGCCGAGGCGGTATCCTGAACGGATAGCGCTTCAGCATCCCAGGGGCAGTGGCGCAGTTGGGAGCGCGTCTGAATGGCATTCAGAAGGTCAGGGGTTCGAATCCCCTCTGCTCCACCAATCGGATCTATCGAAGGGCCGCCCGCCGGACGCGAGCGGCCTTTTTGTTTTCCGTCTAAACAAGGAGAGCCGAGGTGACGGAACCTTCAGCGCTGCGTAAGGCAATCATGAGCCAACCAACCGTGTTGCGCGACGTGCTGGCGCCGCGAGAAGCATACGTCTCAGCCGGCGCCGCGCTGGCCAGGGCAGGGCGCGTATTCATCGCCGGCACCGGGTCCAGCAGCCACGCCGCCGTAGTCAGCGAGCATCTCTTGCGATCGGTCGGAATCGACGCCTACGCCTCGACAAGTTTCGATCTCGCCATGTATCCGCGGCCGCTGCGGCCTTCGGATGCGCTGATCGTTATTAGCCATACCGGCGGCACGCACTATGGAGCGCGCCTGATCGAGCAGGCGAAGCAAGCCGGCGCCACGGTAATAGGCGTGACGCGCGACGAGTCGGCGATGCGCGGCGATGACATTCGCGTGGCCACGGGCCCGATCGAGCGCTCGGACACCTACACGGTGAGCTATCTGGCAAGCCTTGCCGCACTGGCGGCGATTGCGGTGGAAACTGGCCGCGCGGCTGGAACAGACGTGAAGCATCTGGACGACGCGCTTTCCCACCTACCTGGCGCCGTCAGCGCCATACTGGAAAACCAGGGCGACGTATACGTCGCGGCCGCGGCCGCGGCCGATCGCGGGCGCATCATCTTGCTGGGCGCCGGACCAAACGCCGTGACCGCGCGCGAGGGTGCCCTGAAAATCAAGGAATCATCCTATCTCACCGCCGAGGGCTTTGAGCTTGAGACGGCAATTCACGGTGCGCTGGCTGCTCTTGAGCCCGGCGATCTCGCCGTCCTGGTGGTTGCCGATGGGCCCGCCGTCCCGCGCCTGAAAGATGCGGCACGCCTCCTCGATCGTATTGGCGCCCGCGCCTTGGTTATAGCCGACCAACACATCGCGCACGAGTTTGCCTCGGGCGATGGCCGTGGCCTCGCCGAGTGGACGACGTCCTACCCCTCGGCGCCCGAGGTGCTCAGTCCCGCTCTGGCAGTAGTCCCGCTCCAGTTATTCGCGGCGCGGATCGCCGAACTGCGCGGCACGAATCCCGATAACTTCAAGTTTGACGTACCCGCCTTCATGGAAGCATACGGGTCAATCAAGCTGTGAACGCCACGATCGAGGATCGCGCCGCTCCGCACGCAATCGAAAGCCCAGTCGCGGCATTCAGCGTGGCATTCTCTACGCTTGGCTGCAAGGTCAACTCCAGCGAGACCGAGAGCTTTGTCTCGGAGTTCCTGGCCCGCGGCTATCGTATCGTGTCATTCGATGCCGAAGCCGATGTCTATGTGCTCAATACTTGCACCGTCACCACGATGGCCGACAAGAAGTCGCGCCAGGAGATCCGCCGCGCCGGCCGTGCCAATCCGCTGGCCCTGGTAGTCGCCACCGGCTGCTACGTATCGGTTGCCAATAGGAATCTGGACAGCCTGCTCCCCGGCAATCTTTTGATCGTGCATAACCGCGACAAGGGTAGCTTGGTTCGCCGCGTCGAGGAAGAATTATCGTTTCGCCGCGGTTGCACCGACTCGGCGATGCGCCCCGCCAGAATACCGCGGTTCGAGGGCCGAGGCGGTGCTGCCGCCAGCCTGCTCCCCGTCGCGGTTGGCGCGGATGAGCAGCGCACGCGCGCCACGCTAAAAATCCAGGATGGCTGCAACGCGGGCTGCGCCTTCTGCATCATTCCGCGGGCGCGCGGCGGCCCGAGGAGCGTGCCGGTCGAGCAAGCGGTCGCCGCTGCTCAGACGTTGGAGGCGCACGGCTATCGAGAAATCGTCCTGACGGGTGTGCTGCTCGGCAGTTACGGCCGAGACCTGCCTGGCGAGGTTTCCCTCGCCGGCTTAATCGAAAGACTCCTGCGGGCAACCCGCGAAGTGCGATTTCGCATCAGTAGCATCGAGCTACAGGACCTGCGGCCTGAATGGCTCGATCTCTGGACGGATTGTCGCCTTTGCCGCCACTTGCACTTGCCGTTGCAAAGCGGTAGCGACCCTATACTGAGCGCCATGCGGCGCCAATACGATACGGCGGGTTATGCCAGGCTCGTCGAGCGGGCGCGAACGGCGATCCCCGCGCTCGCGGTGACCACCGACCTGCTGGTGGGCTTCCCCGGCGAAGATGGAATCCACTTTGGCGAAACGCTTGGGTTTCTCAAGCGTTTGGACTTTGCCGGCATCCACGTGTTCAGATTTTCGTCGCGGCCAGGTACACCGGCTGCCCGGATGCCGAATCATGTGCCGGAGCCCGAAAAAGCGGCGCGCGCCTCCCAGGCTCGGCGTATCGGCGAGGCCGGCCGTGCCGCGTTCCATCGGCGATTCCTGGGCTCAACACAGCCAGTGTTGTGGGAACGGCCCGAAGGCGGGATCTGGCACGGACTGACCGACAACTACCTGCGCGTGTACGCGCGCACTGAGCGCAACCTCCACAATGTGCTGGTCTCTACCACGCTTGAATGCGTCCACGACCAGGGGCTATGGGGGACGCCGCTATCGCCTGACCTGCCGCGGTAGGTACAAGCCACTCTCACGCGCGTCTGTGTCCCTCTCGCGACACCCCTGCTGAGTTTCCGCCGCCGTGCGCCGCTTACTTGACCATGCCGATGCGCAACGCCTTGACCGCAGCTTGCGTGCGATCCGATACCTGCATCTTGGCGATGATATTCTGCACGTGCTTCTTCGCCGTATCTTCCGTTATGTAAAGAGTCGCACCGATGTCCTTGTTCGTCATCCCCTCGACCACCAGGCGCAAGACGTCGAGCTCACGTGGACTTAAGCGTTCGATCTCACCTGCCGCGCCCCACAGCTCGCCGTGGAAGAACGGATCGGCGTCCGACTGCACCGTCCCCGCCAGGGCCTTGTGCAGTGTTGAGCTGCGAATCAACATGCCGCCGCAGTTCACTTCATGGATGGTGTGACTGATCTCGTCGCGGCTGGACGTCTTGAGCAAGTATCCGGCCGCTCCGGCCTTGACGGCCTCCACGACGTATTGCTCGTTGTTATAGAGTGTCAGGATAACCACCGCGACCTTGGGAAAGCGCTCCTTGATCTTCCGCGTCGCCGCCAGTCCGTCCATCTTCGGCATATGCACGTCCATCAAGACGACACGTGGGTGCATCTCGGCTACCTTGTCCAGGGAGTCGAGCCCATCCTCGGCCTCGCCAACCACATGCAAGGTTGGGTCGGTCTGCAGGATCGCGCGCAAGCCATGACGCACCACGGGGTGGTCATCGACGATGAGGACGGGGATTGCAACACTCTCGTTGGTCATTTTCTCCTCCGGGCTTGCACCATGCTAGCAGAGGATCCAGGGCCGCGCAATGGCACAATTGCGCGGCATGGTACTGGTAATGATCCACGAAAGCCGGCGCTGTTAACCGCCCAGCGTGCCCTTTCGCTGCCGGGAACGCCGTCGCCCGGCTGCCGTGGTACGGACGCGGCGCGTATTGTGGGCACGGCCCATGGTATGATCGATGAACGATGGATACACTCTGGGCGCCTTGGCGCATTGGCTACGTCACCGGGGAGAAGCCGGCGGGGTGTGTATTCTGCGCGAAGCCGGGCCAGCAGCGGGATCGTGAGAATCTCATTCTTTTCAGAGGTACGTCCTGCTTTGTGATTTTGAATATCTATCCCTATAACAACGGTCATTTGATGATAGTTCCATACAAGCACGTAGGCGGCGTGGAGGATCTTTCGACGGAAACGACAAGCGAGCTGATGGCGCTAACGCGGCGATCGATCGGCGTGCTGCGCGAAAAGCTCCGCCCCACCGGGTTTAATATTGGTATAAACCAGGGTGTGCCGGCCGGAGCGGGCGTCGCGGATCATGTTCATATGCACGTCGTGCCACGATGGGTGGGCGACACGAATTTCATGCCGGTGCTCGCGGATACGCGAGTGATGCCACAATCGCTTGAAAGTAGCTACGATTTGCTAGTCGGTGGCTTCGTCTCGGAATAATTTCGGGGCGTCCCCGAGTCAGTGCCGGAGCACGAGTATGCGCTGTCAAAGTTGCGGAGCCGAAATACAGAAGTCCGATCAACGATACTGCCATGAGTGCGGCGCGACCTTGCCTGAAGCGTCCTTGTTGCCAAGCGCGAAAGTCCATGGGCCGTCCAGCCACATGCTGGACATCAGACGCGGCGATCAGCCAAAGCCGGCCGCGCACGACTTACTGGCAAGTGTGTTGCCACATACGCTGCAAAACCGCTTGATAGTGGGCGGGGTCACCGTGGTCGTGGCCATATTCGCGCTGTACATTATCCTCGGCTGGTTGGTGCACACACTTGAATATGTCGTCCTGCCCGTCGTCGTGCTCCTTGCGGTCGTATATGTCGGCTTCCGCTACCTGCGCTCACGCTATACGGCGTAGCGTACGCATGGGTC
>JANWHV010000079.1 GCA_025450255.1 Chloroflexota bacterium
GATGCTTTTCTCCTAACCCTGCCTTTAGCGCACGATGATGTGAGCGATCATCCCTTCCGAGGCGTGCGGCATGCCCTGCTTATGCACATCCGGCATGAGGCACAACACCATGTAGTAGCCCGGCGTCAGGTTCACTTGCAGAGTCGCGACCTGGTGAGGTGAGATGCTGTCCAGGCCACCGACTAAATGGGCCCAGGCCGGCGGCCCACTCGGCCCACCCGGCGCCTTAAAGAGATTGATCACATCCGTTTGAGTCTTGCCTGGATCGAGTCTGGCCAGGGCCATCTCGTGGGCCGAGGGCCCGCTGTTGGTGAATTGGAAGGACACGGGACCGGCCGCGAGTTGCTTGGGCAATCCGAGGAACTTCATATCCTTCAGCGTGACCGGGATCCCGTTTGTCGGCATCGTCGCCCCCTGCCCGCTGCTCGGCGCCACGGTGAACGTGTGCAATTGATCGGGGCCAGGGCCGATAGTGATATCCACGCCGTAGAGGCCCGGCGTACGCATGTCGAGCACGACCGTCTCGGAAAGACCGGTTGGAATCTTATTGACCCCGCCGATAAAGGTCAGTACCTGAGTGAGACGTATGTAGCCCAGCATCGTGTTGGCGCCGGCAACGACTGACTGCATCACCGCTGGGGTCGTGCCGCGAGCGGCGCGGGCGAAGCTCGCATCGGCCACGCCCTTGGCGTCCGCTACCAGGGTGACCGAGACGATGCCGGCGGCAATCCGGGTGGGGAATCGCGGGGCGGATGTCTTGATCGTGATGTGCTGGATGGCTGCCGGCGCGGAGGCAGCATGCGAGGGGCGGGCGCCCATCGCGGGAATGATTGCCGCCGCCAGCAACGCGGCGGGCGGCAGCACAGCCGCCGACGCGAGCAGGAAGCGCCGGAGCGAGCGTGTCGGAATTCGTGTTTGCATGCTACCAAAACCTCTCTACAAAGCGGTTACTTAGGCGCGGGGTGCGTTGAACCGTGTGTACCTCCTTATCGCTATGTCGCGGGCGTGTCATCGATGGCTGCCGCGTCCACCGCTTCCGGGGCGGCCTCGTCTACCGCCAGCAGGCGCCGCAAGTAGGCCAGCAGTTCCTCCAGGCTGCCGAAGCGCTGATACCGGCCGTCCGGCAGATGCTCCAACCGGCTTGCCCAGCGATCGCCGTCTCCTGGTTCGCCTCGCCAGACCCGCACGAGGTACGCGTCGTAGCGTGGCATCAGCCTCTTGCTCCTCTCATGTGGTCCTCACGGCACGCTCCCAGCATATGATCCGGCCATTTCGCCCGCGTTTCACGGCAACCAAACCGCTCCCCTGGCCCACCGCTGGGTCTTGTGCGAGTAGATCGCGTCTTGTATCGGGCGGGGGCGTATGTTACGCTCGTGCGCGAGGAGCCCTTCAGAGAGCACGGCTCGGGGAGAACGCGGATGCCGGTCGCTCCAACGGGCGGCGCTTCCGTCACCTATCGCCAACAATACCGGCGCTGTGGCAAGCTCGCCTGCACCGTATGCTCGGGAGGAGGCGCCGGCCACGGTCCATACTGGTACGCCACCTGGCACGAGGGAGGGCGATCCCACACCCGGTACCTCGGGAAGGCGCTGCCGCCGACCGGGGGGCCGGGAGGCAACGATGGCACACCCGCCGCCACGTCACCCGCGGACAGGCAGGCATTCCGCGTGCGGACGCTCGGCGGATTCGCCGTGTGGCGTGAGGGCACGGCATTGCCGAGCAGCGCCTGGGCCGGCCAGCGGGCGGGCACCCTCTTCAAGTGGCTGCTTGCGGCGCCGGGCCATCGTCTCTCGCGTGACCGCGCGTCCGAACTGCTCTGGCCGGATGTAGCGCCGAACGCGGGCGCCGCCAATCTGCGCGTGCTGATTCACCGCCTTCGCCGGGCGCTTGGCGAGGCTTCGCAGGCGCCGGCCAGTGCTATCGCCTTCGATGGCGAGACGTTGGCGCTCCTGCCCGGTGATCGGGCGGCGGATTGGCTGGACGCGGCGGCCTTCGAACGGGGCGCCGAGCGAGCGCTGGCCGGCCACGATCGTGCCGCCTGTCGCGCGGCGCTGGCGATCTACACGGGGGACTATCTGCCTGAAGATCCTTATGACGAGTGGGCGCTGGCGCGGCGGGACACGCTGTCCCAGATGCGAGTCCGTCTACTGCTCCATCTGGCTGGTCTCGATCGCGCCGCGGGGGAGGCGGAGGCCGCTATCGGTTGTCTGCATGAGGTGTTGGCCGCCGACCGCTGCCACGAGGAGGCCGCGCTGTTGCTGGTGAGCCTGCACGCGGATGCCGGCCACGTGGGCGCCGCCCTGCGGGTGTATAGGCAGCTTGTGGATGCCTTGCGCGAGGAGCTTGACCTGGCGCCCGGTACCAAGGCGCGGGCGCTCGCCGCTACCCTGCGCGCGCGCCAGGAGGCGGTATCGCTCGCGCCGGCCGTGCTGTCCACGCCCAACAACCTCCCAGCCGCCATGACCAGTTTCATCGGGCGTGGGCGTGATCTGGCCGAGCTACGGGCACTGCTCGGTCCAGGACGGGCAGCCCACGAATCGGGCGTGGCCGATCGACCGGGGCCAGGCTGCCGCCTCCTTACCCTGGTGGGGCCGGGCGGCGCCGGCAAGACGCGTCTCGCGCTCGCGCTGGCCGAGGATCTGCTGGAAGCCTATCCGGATGGGATCTGGTTAGTCGAACTCTCCGGGTTGCCCGCTTCCGCCGTGGAGAGCGATCCGCTGATCGCGCAGGCCGCCGCCGCGGCGCTCGGTGTGCGCGAGGAGCCGACGCGCTCCGCTGTCACGGCCCTGATCGATCACCTCAAAGGGCGCAGGGCGCTGCTGCTGCTCGACAATTGCGAGCACGTCCTGCCGGCATGCGCCACGTTGGCCGCCGCGCTCCTTCCCACGTGTTCCGCGCTGCGTATTCTGGCTACCAGCCGGGAAACGCTGGGCGTGGCGGGCGAGCAGCCGTGGTCCGTGCGCATGCTCTCGCTGCCTAACGGCACCGATCCGGCACGGCTGGTGGAGGCCGAGGCGGTGCGGCTCTTCCTGGCGCGCGCCCGCGTACACCGGCCAGGGCTGGAAGTCACCGCCGAGAACGCGGCGGCCCTGGCATCCATCTGCCGGCAACTTGATGGATTGCCGTTGGCGCTGGAACTGGCCGCGGCGCGCGCGGGCATGCTAAGCCTGGAGGGGATCGCCGCGCGCCTGGGGGAGAGCCTGCGCGTGCTGATCGGCGGTCCGCGCACCGTGCCGGCGCGGCAGCGCACGTTGCGCGCCACCCTGGACTGGAGCTACGGCTTGCTGGACGACAAGGAGCGGTCGCTGCTCCGCCGCCTGGCCGTATTCGCCGGGGGCGCCACGCTGGAGGCGATCGAGGCCGTGGGGGTTGGCGCGGACGGCGACGCGCCGCCCGCCCAGCCGGCGGAAGGCACGGATACGCTGCTCGACGCGCTCGCGGGGTTGGCCCGCAAATCGTTGCTGCTGGTGGAGGAGCAGCCGGACGGGGTACGCTATCGGCTGCTTGAGACGGTGCGGCAGTATGGGGCGGAGCGGCTTTCGGCGGACGACGACGAGGTGGGCGCGCGTGAGCGGCACGCCGGCTACCTGGCCGATCTTGGCGAGCGGGCCGATCCGCACCTCGTCGGGCATCAGCAAGCGCTCTGGCTGGCGCGGCTGGACCACGAGCTTGATAATATCCGTACGGCGCTGGAATGGTTGCCGACGACCGGCAGGATCACCCTGGGGCTGCGTTTGGCTACGGCCGTCTGGCGTTTCTGGCACATTCGCGGCCATTTACGCGAGGGATGCCGCTACCTGGAGAGTTTGCTGCGGCGTGTCTCGGAGCAGGATTGGGATGCGGCGCCGTTGCGGGCCAGGGCCCTGTACGCGCTTGGCGGCCTGGCATTCGAGCAAGACGATAACGCGCGGGCGATAGGCTTCTCGCGGGCGGCCCTGGCGCTATACCGTGAGCTAGGTGATGCGACCGGCATGGCGCGCGCGCTGAGCGGGCTGGCGGCGGTGACCCAGGCAAGCGGCGACCTCAATGGGGCACGGCGATGGCACGAGGAAGGTCTGGCGCTCCATCGGGCCGCCGGGAATATGAACGCCGTGGCCAGCACGCTCTACAACCTCGCGGAAGTAGCGCGTAGCCAGGGGGACCACCAGCGGGCGGCGCCGCTCTATGATGAAGCGATAGTGTTGTACCGGGAACTGGGCAGCAAGCGACACCTGCTGATTGCCCTACGGAGCCTGGGCCTTATGACCCTCACGTGGGGGGACTGGTCGCGCGCCGATGCGCTTTTCGCCGAGAGCCTCGCCACCGCGCGTGAGCTCGGCGATGAACGAGGTATCGCCTGGGCACTGGAAGGCCAGGGGAGCGCCGCGCGGGCACGGGGCGATTATGTGAGGGCGTGGGCGCTGCTTGATGAGAGCCTAACGCGGCAACGGGAAATAGACGACCGGAGCGGGATGTCCGATACGCTGAACGCGCTCGCCACCCTCGCGCTGGCCCAGGGAGATTGCGCGCGGGCCACCGCATTCGCGCAAGAGAGCCTGCAACTCAGGCGGGATGGTGATAATAAGCACGGCGTCGCCTATGTGCTGCTTACCCTGGCCGAGATCGCGCGGGCAGAGGGAGATGCCGAGCGTGCCTGCTCCCTGTATCGCGAGGGATTGGCGCTGTTCCGGCCGACGGGTGACACGCGGGGCGCCGTGCTGTGCCTGGAGGGGCTGGCGACCGTGGCCCGCGCCACCGGGCAGGCGGCCGTTGGCGCGCGACTAGCTGGAGCGGCCATCGCGCTGCGCCGGACGCACGCCATCGACCCCGCACCCCATTGGCGGGCCACGCAGGACCGTTTGACGGCGGATCTGCGGGACGCGCTCGGCACCGAGGTCTTCGCTGCCCACTGGGCGGCGGGGGAAGCGCTCGCGCTTGACGAGGTTATAGCCCTCGCGCTGGGCGAGTGTTAGGCTATCATCCGCGCAGGTTACAGTGCGCGCCGCCACTCCGTATAGTGGCGCTGAATGAAGGTGATGCACCGCCGATAGTGGTCAAGGTGCCCTTGTTCGAGCATGTGCCGCCACGCCAAGTCGCCGGACGCGGCTCGCTCGATAATTGTTGCGCATAGCACCTCCAATCGACGCTCCACAGTCCTCAACAAGTGCTGTCGTTGCCCAAGGCCGTAGGCATCGCAGAAGAGTCGGAGGCGGCGCCCGCGTGACTCCCAAGGCCCATCGTCTGATAATGGGACGAAACGGAAGACTGCATAGGCGATGTCCCAGATCCGCGGACCGGGTCCAGCAGTGTCGAAGTCAATGAGCGCGCGCGGCAACCGGTCTACGAAAACCAAGTTGTACGGGGCAAAGTCATTGTGGCAAATGACTTCGCACGGTTGCCTATCTGGATACACGATTTGCCACATCGCTCCAGGCGGAGGAACATACCCGATTGTCGCATCATGGAAGCGACGCAACAGACGTGCCGCGGCCGTCAGTGATTCGTCAGTCCACATATACGATGGGAGCGGATACTGCCCAACCTCACCTGGAATGTACGTGAGGATTTCGCGTCCCTTATCGTCGAGCCCAAGGATCCGAGGCGCGGCGTCAAAGCCATGCGCTTCGAGATATCGAAGAAGACCATGCACAGCGGGACTCCATGGTCCCATGGCTCGGCGGACTGTCTCTCTTATGCGTACGACTGGCGTAACATTGCCCCCGATCAGAGGCATTTCCTCGTTTGGCACGGTAGTTCTCCGCGTGATAGGGATGTCTCGTCAATGCTACTGGGATCTCATGCCGAGCAGATAAAAGCCGGCAATGGCGGCTGCCTGCTCGATCAACGCCTTCCGCGTGCCGCTCGCGCGGATATCCATGCGCGCGCTTATGTTCAGCCGCGCCAGGTGTCTGGATTCGCGTTGCATGTATGCGTGCCATGAGGCATCTCCTTTTCCACCAACGGAAAATCTACAACGCTTAGTACAGTTCCACACAAATAGGGTATGAAATTGCTTGACCAGTGCGGGCCACACCTAATTGCGCAGGTACGCGCTCGTCAGCGATTGTTTGCAATCCAGCAATTGCCGCGGCGTGCCCTCGAACAGTACTCTACCGCCTTTGTTGCCGCCTTCGGGACCCATGTCGATGATCCAATCGGCGTTCTTGATAATCGCCAGGTTGTGCTCGATGACAATCACCGTGTTGTCGGCATCCACCAGCCGATTGATGATGGCGAGCAGATGGCTAATATCTGACATATGCAGCCCGGTAGTCGGCTCGTCCATCACATACACGCTGCCTTTTTTGTGCAGTTCGCTGGCAAGTTTGATGCGCTGACATTCGCCGCCGGATAGGGTACTCAGCGGCTGACCAAGGGTCAGATAGTCAAGGCCGACGTCGCTCAAGGCGTGCAACTTGCGTATGACGTCTTTCGCCACCTCTTTGGGGTCAAAAAAATCCAGGGCTTCCCGGACAGGCATGTTCAAGACATCGGAGATCGATTGGTCGTGGAATGTGTAGGCCAGCACTTCGTCCTTGAAACGCTGGCCGCCGCATATCTCACACGGCACTTTGACCTCATCCATGTACGACAGATCGACATAGACGACGCCCAGTCCCTGGCAATTTTCGCAAGCGCCTTTCGAGTTGAAGCTGA